>DNPO01000380.1:0-4110 GCA_003501375.1 Candidatus Sumerlaeota bacterium
GCTCACGAACAAACGGGAAGAAGTGGTCGATCAGTTTGTTCCCAAGGAAATGCGCGACGAAAATCTACGCGAGATTTTTTGCACGGAAAAGGTTCGCGCGCAAAACCTGGGAGATATTTTGCCCGATGTGGTGGGTGAACTTTCGACCATTCCCTTTTTGCCGGACAGCCGACGCGTGCTGGTGGTGCATGATCTGCCCGAGTTGCTCGCGGGTGGAAAAAAATCCGCCAAGGCCCGCGCAGCAGCGGCCAAGGGCAAGGCAAAGGAAACCCGGCGTATGACGCCGCTGGAATCGTTCATTGCGTTTGTTCAGCGCGATCTGCCTTCCACTAACAACATTTTAATCTTCAGCACACTGATTGAATATGATCGGGGCGCGTACTTTGACGAGAAGGGTGCTTTTGTTCAGTTTTTGCGTGAAAGTCCGCTGGCTGAAATTCCCAAACCGCCCAAGCGTGAACAAGACCCGCTGTTTGGATTGGTGGACGCCATGCTCGACCGCGATGCGGTCAAGTGCGTTACGTTGTTCCGGTCGATTTATAACCCCGACAGTCGCGCGCGCATTTTTCGCAAACTGTTAGAGACCGCGCGGTTTTTACTTCAGGCCAAGGTGCTGGGTAAGTTGCAGGATTCGGGGGCGAGCGCGATCCGAATCCAGGCTTATTTGCCCGAGGAAAGAACGTTGAATTTTTTACAGCAACCGGACTTTGTGCAGAAAAAAATCCGCGCGGCTTCGGCCCGGTTTCAGGTGCGCGAGCTGATGCGTTCGATGGATCGTTTGCTGGAGATCAATGAGAATTTAGTTCCGTTGCAAAATGCGTTGTATGTGCCTGATGTACAGTTGATGCTGGAAACATTCCTGATGGAGTTCTGCGCCATGCGCGCATGAAGAAAGGGTGCAGCCTCATGTGTCTCAATGGTAAGTCTGAATGTTCTCCCGAAGATGCCAAATTCGTCTGTAAGAAGTGCGGGGCTTTTTCTGAAAAAGCCAAGCATCTCTGCAAAGCGGAAAAGGTGAAGAAAAAAAAGAAGGAATGCGGGGCGCGCTTGATTGAGCAGCCGACCGTTCTCGAAGCTGCTGGCACGCCGCCCAAGATGATTGAGGAATTCGTCGGACGCGTGAATTCAAAAAACAAAGAGGTGAGCATCGCTCGCATGAAAAGTCCGCAGGGTTGGTGCGAGCCAGGGCAAACGCCGAAGTTTGATGAGTACACGGTGGTGTTGCGTGGAACGTTGCATCTCGGTTTCAACGACAGCGAGATGGAAGTGCAGGCTGGTCAAGCGGTAATTGTGCCGAAGGGCGAGTGGGTGCAATACAGCACGCCCAACAAGGGCGGCGCGGAATACATCGCTGTTTGTTTGCCTGCGTTTTCGCCAAAATTGGTAAAGCGCGATAAAGATTAAAAATTAATTTTCCAAAATCTTACCACGCCGCTGTTGCCTCCGCAGCCAGCGCCCTTTTGCCACGCGCTCCCGGTTTGGGAGTTGCTGTTGCGATGCGGGTATGGTAGAAGGGAAGTCGGGGTTGCGAGGCCCGTTTGTATGGCAGTATCCAAAGCCACTTCCATCAGCCGCGCATTGGCGCGGTTCGACGCTGCTTACTTCAAACGGCCCGGCGTGGCATTGCTGGGTGGGGTGGATGAGGCGGGACGCGGGGCACTTGCCGGGCCGGTAGTTGCCGCTGCCGTGGTATTGGAGCAGGGTTGCTATTTTGATGGGCTGAACGATTCCAAGCAGATTACGCCTGCGCGGCGCGAAGCATTGTTCACGGAGATTCGTTCGCGCGCCAAGGCGTGTGCGATTGGATGGGCCTCGCCGCAGGAAGTGGATGCGGTGAATATTTTGCAGGCGACTTTTTTGGCGGCGCGTCGTGCGTTGGGGCTGCTGACACATCGCCCGGATTTTTTGTTGACGGATGCTCTGAAAATTCCCAATGTGGATATTCCATTCGAACCGCTGGTCAAAGGCGATGCGCGTTCGCAGGCGATTGCGGCGGCATCCATTTTGGCAAAGGTGGCGCGGGACCGCTGGATGTGTTTGCTGGATGGCGAATACCCGCTGTATGGTTTTGCATCGCACAAGGGTTATGGTTGCGAGTCGCACATGACGTGCCTGCGCGAGAACGGCTCCTCCACCGCACATCGGCATACTTTTCGTGGAGTGGACTGGTTTAATCTGGATTACCGACCATCGCTCACGGCGCAACGCGCGCTTGCCGAAGATAACCAGGGAATTACCGAAGAGTGGTGGCTATCGCATGGGCAGATGCTGCCGGAATGCGAGTGGCAAATGCTGAAGCAGAAGGGGGTGCGTTGATGAAATCGCCCGATCGCTCCTTCCGCACACAACTGATTGGCATTGGGTTATTTTGTCTGGGTCTGGTTGCCATCAGTACATTTTTTCTTAATGCCTATGTTATTTCCGGCCTTAAAGAAGATATGAAATCGCATGCGTTGTTGTTGGCGGAGGAGCAGGCCAAACGAGTGAGCGATGAGATTCAACACGCGGTGCAGAAACATGGGACGTTGGGATTGCAGGACTCCAAAAATAACCCGGCGCTGACGCAACAGGTGGAAATACTGTTGCAGGGGAACAAGAATGTGATGGCGGTTTGCGTGTTGGATGCACAGGGGAATGTGGTGCTGGCCAACACGGGAAAAAACCCCGATCTGGTGCAGTTGAAGAAGGACAAGGAGGGTGTGGAAGCGCAGTTTGACCCGGCAGATTTTAACAACATCAAAGTTCGGTTACGCACCACGCACCCGCACATGCAGGAGTTGAAGATTCCCATTGGCAAACAAAACCAAGTTATCGGGAATGTCCGTTTTCTCATTTCGACCAGCGGTATTTATCGCGACATTGAGGCTACGGCGACTGAAATCAATCATCGCATTTGGAGCGTGGTTCTGGCTTTTGTGGGGGTGCTGGCAATCGGGGCGTTTCTTACAGCCAAGTTGTTTAGGCGGCAGGTTGCGTTGATGGAAGAGAATGAACAACTGGATCGCATGGCTTATGTGGGTACGCTGGCATCTGGTCTTGCGCACGAAATTCGTAATCCGCTCAATGCCATGTCCATTAACCTGACGGTAGCAGAGGAGGAACTTGCCGCACCGGATATGTCGCCTGAGACGGTGCAGCGGATCGTTGGTTTGTTACGGCGAGAAACGGATCGGTTAGGCTGTTCGGTGACGGACTTTCTCAAGTTTGCGATGCCGCAGAGTTTTCACAAAGAGCACACGGAATTGCGCCCGGTGGTGGACGCGGCGGTGGATTTGCTATACCCGCGCATTGAAGAAACCTCGACTGAGATTGTGGTAAACATCCCTGAGGATGCTACGGTGGAGGCGGACTTTTCCGGTTTGCGGCAAGTGCTTTATAATTTGATGCTGAACGCGATTCAGGCAATGGCGGAGCAGGAGTATGGCGCGCGGAAATTGCATGTGGGCGCGCGCCGGGAATCCGCTCAGTGGTTGCTATGGATGGAGGATTCCGGGCCGGGGATTGCGGCGGGCGAGGAAGGTAAAATTTTTGAAGTGTTCCATTCCACCAAGGCGGCGGGGAGCGGTTTTGGACTGGCGATTGCTCGTGCTATTATCCAGCGACACGGTGGCGAAATCACAGTTCGACGAGGCGAGAGCGGTGGCGCGCGGTTTGAAATCACGCTGCCGGAAACGGGTAAGGGCTGGAAGTAGGAAAAGACAGGCATTAGGTAATAGGCATTGGCAAAACGCCCTCGGGTTGATCGCTTGATCAGCCCGAGGGTGTTTTGTTTTTGTTCTTGTTCTTCCACATACCGTTTAGGGTTTTTAAGGGAATGGTTTTATGGGGCGTGGCGCGTACAATTCAAAACGTGTCAGGCAGTGGGATGCGCGAATGTTTCGCCTCCCCTCAACAATCCCTCTCTTTTAAGGACCCCTCCCCTATGACTCGGCCAAAACCCGTCTTCAACGAAATCGCCCCTCGGCGAGCGTATTCCTTCTGGAACAATTATTTCGATCCTGAAGATATGCCAACCCACATCCTTCGTTCTGAAGGGTGCCACGGTGCGGGAATGGTCGGGCTCTTCCGCCTTTATGACGAAATGGAGGAGAAGGACGGACACCTTTTCGC
>DNPO01000380.1:4435-4872 GCA_003501375.1 Candidatus Sumerlaeota bacterium
TCTTCCTCCGAGCGCGATCTGGAAGTAGCGCGGGCCGTGGAGGAGGCGCTGGGACGAATTCAAAATTTCGACCAGTCCCTCCTCCACATGCTCGACGCGTTGGGGAAAGGATTATCCGTTCAGGAAATTCTCTGGGAAGTGCGCGATGGCCGCGTGTGGGTAAAGGAATTGAAAAGCCGCGCGCCGGGCCGTTTCGCTTTCGCCCCCGATGGTTCCCTGCAACTCTCCCCTGATTACCTGCCCCAGATTACCACCCCGGTTGGAACCGCGCGTTCCCTGCCTGACCGCAAGTTCGTGCGTTTCACGTTTGGGGGGCTGTATGACAATCTATATGGGCGCGGGCTGTGCTCACGCGCTTACTGGTATTATTGGTTCAAGAAAAACAATTTGAAGTTCTGGGTGCTCTTCAACGAAAAATTCGGCGCGCCCACCGTGGT
>DNPO01000187.1:0-1192 GCA_003501375.1 Candidatus Sumerlaeota bacterium
CGTATACGCCCCATCATGACCAAGTTTGTTGAATTTTATTTCCCTTTTGTGGGAGAATGTTTTTAAAGAGGAACAACACCCTACAACCACAAAGGAGAAAATCAAATGCGCTACCACGAAACCTACTCCCAAGAAATAAAAAAAATCGGACGAGACGACATAAGCAAAAAAATCAAAGTCTTTTTCCTGTCTGGACGAATCGAAGAATATTACCATGTGCCTGATGATGTCTTTACCGAATTCATGAAAGCCCCAGCACGTAGTAAACTAAATCACTTGCGCACGCACATCACCAACCAGTACAAAACAAACATCCTCGCCGAAGGATAATTCTCCTTTTCCTTCCAACTGCATCTTTTCCCGCAAACCATCAAAATATCCAAGCACGTAAGAAATCGACGCTTCAGACATCCAAACATAAGAGTCCAGGAAAGCATCTCCCGCACATCCTTCCTCAAAACCTTTGTTGTAAGCGCTCAGGTCTTCCGCCCCCTCCGTAAGCAAATTCAGGCCTACCACATTACCGTCCGGCGTTTCAACCACCCGAAACCCATCCTCATCCAAATAACACTCCAACCCGTCAAACAACTTGCAATGACAAATCTTGCCGACTTCTTCCTCAAAATTGTCTGCCATTTCAAGCCCCCATCATGACCGAGTTGAAAATATCTTTTGCTTACTTCCCCTGCACTGGAAGAGATAGTACTTTAAAAGATATAATAAGTCAACAAAAGATTGCATTGCATAAGACGTTTAAAATCAGTTGTATGAAAAAAATGTAAGAGGAAAAGCATTTTTTAGTTTCCTTTTGCCATCTTAAAATATATCATTTGTGTAGAAAGGAGGAAAACATATGTCCGCTGCAATCGCAACTATTTTGCGAAATGCGCGGGAAAGCAAAGACTGGACACAAAGCGAAGTAGCGCAAAAGATAGGCTTGGCAAGAAATACAATTGCGCTATATGAAATGGGAAAAAAAACACCCAGTCGAAAAAGCCTTTACAAATTGGCGAACTTATTTGGTTTAGACATGACAGAATATATCAAAGAAAAGATCATGCCAACTAAATCAACCGAGATTATCAACGAAGAGGAAAGAGAACTCCTTGCTGCTGTACGAGCAAAAAACCTCAATCGTTTCGCTGAAATCGCCAACAAAATATTTATGGCCGCTTAAACCGCGTATTATCGC
>DNPO01000187.1:1513-3476 GCA_003501375.1 Candidatus Sumerlaeota bacterium
AAAACCCCGCTCAGATTTCTCTAAGCGAGGTTGGTTCAAACTGGAGCCGATGATGGGACTCGAACCCGCAACATCCTGATTACAAATCAGGTGCTCTGCCAATTGAGCTACATCGGCGTTTGGAAGAAAGCCGGAGGGCGTTTAATGCATCCCCCCGCACAGAGGGGCAATCTTATAACATGGGCGCGCGCAGAATTCCATCGTAAAGTTGCATTGTTTTTTGAACATGGCTTGCGATAGTGAAATTTTTCAAAACGTGCTCCCGGGCGGCACTTCCCAGGTGCTGGGAGAGAGTGTTGTCCTCGAGAAAATGGTGCAGGGCCGCAGTGAGCGGAGCGGCGCTTTCATCGCTGGGAATCAGGAAGCCTGTTTGGCCATCTTCAATGAGTTCGGGGATGCCGCCAATGCGGGAACCGATGGTGGGTACGCCCATCGCGCCTGCCTCAATAATGGTGCGGCCAAAGCCTTCATCGTTGGAAATGAGAAGGTTGAGGTCGCAGGCTTGGTAGTAGGGAACGACGTCGGGGGTGAATGGGACGAAACGCACGAGGTCGCTGAGGCCTTCGGTCTCGACGGTTTGTTGCAACTGTGCGTGGTATTCGTGGTCGCTACGTCCAGGGCTGCCAACGATTAGCAGGCGGAAATTGTGGGGCGCGGGAAGCGTTTTTTTGAGTTCGGCCAAGGCTTGGAGTGCCAAGTGAGCGCGTTTGCGCGGGCTGACGAGACCAAATTGCCCGATAACAAAGGCGTCCAACGGTAGTCCGAGTTGCTGGCGGATGCCATCGTGGGTGCCGCGTGGCTGAAATTCTTCCAGATCGACGCCGTTGTAAAGCACCTGGACGCGCTCTTTCCAATCAGGCCAGACGTGAAAATCCCGTGCAGCGGCGTGCGAGACGCAAAGAACACGGGTCGCCGAACGCAAATCGTAATTCCGTATTTGACGCGGTGTGATGGAGAGGCGCATATGCGTGAGCACGGGCAGGGGCTTGGGAGCGGCCTGGCGCGCAGCGCGAATGGCGTAGGGCGTGGAGTGGAATTCGTTGCAGTGGATCAGCGCGGCGTTTTCTTCGCGAAAGATGCTGGCAAGCGCCCGCACTTTAAAGGGCCGCTGCAACCAATAGCGGAATTTGCGCCAGGCATACATCTGAAGCGGATGCGTTGTGATGCCGGCGTTTTGCAGGGCATGCACGAGATCGCCCGTGGGGTTGGTAACCACAACCGGGCGGTAGCGCTCCGGGTCGAGGTTGGTGACCAACTGGAGGAGCGAGCGGCGGGCGCCAAGAAGGCGTGAACTGGGAGAGATGTAAACAATCGTTTGCGGCATGAGTATAGGGCCTCTATAAGGCGTATAAGACTTATAAGTCTTACCCTTTTTGTAATTGACGGTCAACCGCTTCAATGACAGTCTCGGTGGAAACCGCGCTCATGCAGGCGTGTTCGTTCGGACAACGCTTGCGCATGCAGGGCGCTTCCGGGCAAGCGCCTTCTTCGCGGATCAAAATGGCGCGCGGGTGATACGGCGCGGTCGCGACATATTCGGTTGGACCAAAAACGGCTACCAACGGAACATCTTTTGCAGCGGCCAAGTGCATCAGCCCGGAATCGTTGCAGACGAAAAGCGACAAGCGGTCGCACAGCGCAATCGTTTCGCGAATGCTGCATTTGCCCGCCAAAATCGTTACCGGGTGCTTGGCGTTGCGGGCAACTTCCTCGGCCACGTCACGCTCTGCCGCGCTGCCCAGAATGACCGAGTGAACGCCCCATTTCTCCTGCAGGTGATCGGCCACAGCGGCAAAGCGCTCAGGCAACCAGCGCTTGGCGGTCCCGCCCGTTGCACCGGGGCTGAACGCAGCGAGTGGGCTGTGTCGCGCCTCATCGGGGAGAGAATTCGCGAGCGTTTGTGCAACGGTTTCCACCGCTTCATGGGGCGTCGGAACGACGAGTTCCCGCTTCCCTTCGGTGC
>DNPO01000261.1 GCA_003501375.1 Candidatus Sumerlaeota bacterium
CCGGACTGAACTTCCTGCAGCGACATTCCTGTCCACTCAAAGCCGATGCCTTTGGGTAACTTGGCCGCAAGTTCTTCCATCGCTTTCATCGCATCTCCCGTGCTTTTGCCCGGTGCGGCATCGCCAACGATCTCCACCGAAGGGAAGGAGTTGTAGCGTTGCAGGTTAGGGGAACCGTATCCCCAGGAACTCGTCGCAACAGCGGAGAACGGTACCATTTCCCCTTTCTTGTTGCGCACATACCAGCGATTGATGTCTTCCGGTTGCATGCGGTAGGGGGCATCACTTTGCATGTACACGCGCTTGACACGACCGTTGTTCATAAAGTCGTTTACATACGCGCTACCCCATGCTGTCGAAAGGGTGTCATTAATATCGCTAAAGGCAATGCCTTGAGCGCCGGCGCGTTCTTTGTCAATGTGGACGTTGTATTCTGACAAGTCGTCCATACCATTCGGACGCACTGATTTCAAATCCGGATGCCGGTTTGCTTCCATCAACAACTGGTTGCGCGCCTGCATCAAGACTGCGTGTCCTACGCCCCCGCGATCCTGCAACTCAAAGTCGAACCCCGTGGAGTTACCCAGTTCCATGATGGCGGGTGGCGCAAAGACGAAGATTTGAGCGTCGTTACGCCCCATAAAGTGCATAAAGGCGCGCTTGGAAATGGCAGATACCTTCAGACTGGGCTTGTTACGCAAATCCCAATCTTTCATCTTTACGAATGCCATACCCATATTTTGACCACGACCGGCCATGCTGAAGCCTGAAACGGTCATGCAAGAGTCCACGGCTTCTTTCTCAACTGTTAGGAAGTACTCTTTCACATCTTCCATAACTCGCAGTGTTTTTTCCTGCGTGGAACCCGTTGGCAAGTTAACCTGCACCATCATGACTCCCTGATCCTCATCTGGTAGATACGAGGACGGCATGTGCATGAACAACCAGCCGGTACCGCCCACAATAATCAGGTAAACCAGTATGTAACGAGTACCCTTGGCTAAAACATTTCCCACCATCTGGGTGTACATATCGGTGAACTTGTAGAACATCCTGTCAAACCACAGGAAGAACGGACGCGTCAGAGCAAAACCAGTTTCCGCCGCCTCATGTCCGCGCTTGACGGGACTGAGAATCGTGGCGCACAAGGCTGGCGTCAACACCAACGCTACCACCACCGACAGCATCATGGACGACACCAGCGTAACAGAAAACTGGCGGTAGATGATACCGGTGGAGCCACTGAAGAAGGCCATCGGGCCAAACACGGCGGACAACACCAAACCGATACCAATCAACGCCCCAGTGATCTGGGTCATGGATTTCTTAGTGGCTTCTTTGGGAGACAGCCCTTCCTCGTGCATAATACGCTCGACGTTTTCCACCACAACGATGGCATCGTCCACCAACAAACCGATGGCCAGCACCATAGCAAACATCGTCAGCATATTGATGGAGTATCCCATAAACTGCATGATGCCGAATGTTCCCAAAAGCACCACCGGCACGGCAATGGTAGGAATCAAAGTCGCGCGAAGATTCCCCAGGAAAAGAAACATCACCAGAAAGACCAGAAGCACAGCTTCCAAGAGAGTCTTAATCACTTCATGGATAGCAACGGTAACAAAGGGTGTTGTTTCATACGGATACATGACGCGCAACCCCTTAGGGAAGTAACGCGATAGTTCATTCATTTTCTCCTTGATTGCTTTGGACGTATCGAGAGCGTTCGCACCGGATGCCAAACGAATTATCATACCGCCCGTTGGGTCTCCGTTGCAGAATATTTCGTTCTCGTAAGATTCCGTTCCCAATTCCACATGTGCGACATCGCGCAAACGCACTGTTGAGCCGTCTGAATTCGTGCGCAACAAAATATCTTCAAACTGTTCCGGCGTTTGCAACATATCCTGCACGTTGACCGTAACATTCAATGCTTGTCCCTTAACGGCAGGCAAACCTCCGAGTTGCCCGGCGGACACCTGCACGTTATAGGTCTGAATCGCCGTTTTCACATCGGACGGCGTCATGCTATACTTGACCAACTGATCCGGGTTCAACCAAATGCGCATGGCGTATTGCGCCCCAAAGGACATCACCTCACCCACGCCTTCCACACGACTCAGCGCGCTTTCAACATTCGAAGACATGTAGTCGCGCAAGTCGTTGCCATTCATGCTGCCGTCACTACAAGCCAAAGCAACGACCATGAAGAAGTTTTTCGTTGACTTGGAAACCTTGACGCCGGTTTCCTGCACCGTTTGCGGCAACATGGGCTTGGCTAATTCCACCTTGTTCTGTACCTTGGCCCAAGCCACATCCACATCCGTTCCTGGCTTAAATGTCAGCGAAATGCTTCCGCTTCCCGTGGAACTGCTTGAGGACGAGAAATACAGCAAGTTGTCCAAGCCGGTCATCTTCTGCTCAATGATTTGTGTAACGGAATTTTCCGTCGTCTTAGCCGACGCACCAACATAAGAGGCGTCAACAGAAATGGACGGCGGAGCAATATTGGGATACTGGGCAATGGGCAAGGTACGAATGGCCAATACCCCTGCCAGCATCATGATGATCGCAATAACCCAGGCAAAAATGGGGCGATCTATGAAAAAGCGAACCATAAACTTTTCTCCTTTTAGTAGGTCTTATAAGGGCTATAAGACTTATAGGCCTTATAAAATTACTTGGCGGTTGTGGCGCCAGCAGGCGTTCCCGCTACTTTAACACCGTACGGCGTAACCTTCACCGTGTCACCCGAATGGATGTTTTGCAAACCTTCCATCACCACCTGGTCGCCCGCTTTCAACCCATCGGAAACCAACCACTTATCCCCCACCGTGCGTTCTGTCTTCAATATCCGCTGCTCAACTTTGTCAGAACCCGCCGGTACCACCATCGCCGTCGGATTGCCCTTGGTATTGCGCGTTATGCCGGACTGCGGGACCAGAATGGCATCATCCACCGCTCCCTCGGTCAATATGGCGCGAACGTACATCCCGGGCAACAAGGTCTGAGTCGGGTTGGGAAAACTCATGCGCAAGACAACCGATCCCGTTCCCTGATCTACCGTAACATCGGAAAAATTCAACTTTCCGTCCTGGGGATAAGGGGTGCCATCTTCCAGCAACAACTTCACCGTTGCCTGATTGGCGGTATCCACTTTCAATTTTCCGGCGGCCCGGTTGCGATTCAAACGCAACATTTCAGCGCTCGACTGGGAAGCATCCACATAAATAGGATCCATTTGCTGAATTGTGGCAAACGCAGCATCCTGATAAGCCTTGGCCAGCGCCCCTACCGTAACAGCAGAGCGCCCAATGCGCCCGCTGATCGGGGCCGTAACCTTTGTGTATTCCAAATTGATCTTGGCCGTTTGCACCCCCGCCTTGGCATACTCAATATCAGCATTCGCCTGTTTGAGCGAGGCGGATGCATCGTCCGATTCCTGCTGGCTAATTGCACCCTCGGCTACCAGTTGTTTGTTACGCTCCGCCTTTAATTGAACCGGCAACAAATTAGCTTCTGCCTTGGACTGAGAGGCCTTTGCGTTATCGTAAGCCGCCTGATAAGTAGCCGGATCGATCAGGTATAACACATCCCCCGCCTTAACGTCAGAACCTTCGACGAAGAGGCGCTTTTGAATCACGCCGTTAACTTGGGGGCGTACTTCAGCGATTTGATAAGCCGATGTTCTTCCCGGCAACTCGGTGGTGAGCGTAACCGCTTCCGGCTTAATCGTAATTACCGAGACTTCGGGCGTTTGTTTCACCGGAGCACCCGGGGGCTGTGCTTCCGCTCGCTGCGTCGTACCCAGGATAAGCAGAGCGGCAACCCATGTTGCACCAACAAATGCCCGCATTGTTTTTTGTGCCCAACCTTGTTTTCTCTGATTCATTTTTAAACCCCTTATCGATGGTAATGAGATACTCATGCGATGCTCCGAAACATCCAAAATGTTTTGCTGTTGACTCCTACATTTTATCCTCGGTAACAACCAAACGCAACAACCGCTCATACACTTTTTTTCGCTGTTCCACATCCATAAAAGAAATGCCCAGCAACTCATCAAAATGCAGCCCCAATGCTGCGAAAAATAGAATCGCCGCACGTACCGGGTCTTTGTGCGCAAGGATATCTTCAAACATCCGCTTTTTATGAACATCCCGAAACGAGCACATCAGTTCGGGACGCGTTGCGATCACCGCCAAGAGAGCGGCATGCCGACGGAAATCATTCCCGGACAGATGAGCAAACATCGAAATTTCAACAAACAACTCGTCCGCTTGTCCCGCTGGAAATTTTGCTCTTTCCTGCTCACGTAGTTTGTCTCCTTCTGTGCCCAGGCGAGTAATCATCGCGGTTAGTAGCGCTTCTTTAGTGGGGAAGTTGTACATCAGCCCCCCCTTGCTTACACCGGCACGTTCCGCCACGGCATCCAAAGTCATATGCGAGGCTCCATGTTCAAGCA
>DNPO01000463.1:0-4245 GCA_003501375.1 Candidatus Sumerlaeota bacterium
TCAAAGTCGGAGCGCCCTTTGAATGCAGCACCGGTAGCACCTGTTCAGCCGATTGCCGCGTTGATTCCAGAAATTACCAGTGCCAGGAAAAAAACTCCGCCGGATGAAGGGCCTCAGCAGCCGGATAATCTTAATGTTGAAATCAAGGATTTGATGGCTGAAATTTTTGCTCAGCCAACAATCGATATTGCACCAACTGCGGTTCGGGAAAAGCCTGAAGAAAATAGTCAGGTACCTGATTTGCAAGCGGAGATTGAAGTCAATATCCAATCGGTTGTGCAGGATGAAACGTCTTTTTTCTCACAGGTAAAAGAGGAAATAGAAACGTTTGTTCCAGACGATCCAGAGCCGACTGTTTCGCTGCCCAACGTAAAGCAAAATGCTTCGGATGTTAGTGCGCGATTCCAGGCGGATGATACTTTACCTCCCTTTGATGTAACGCCGCCCATTGTCCAGGCGCAAGAAGAGGTTTCCTCTGCGGCAGATTTGTACCCTACTCTCGATTTTGAAGTTCCCAAGGTGACTGCAACCGTTAATTCCGCACCGATTCCATCGGGCACGGTTAGTGAAGCGCCCGATCCGCCGTCCGAATCGGAAAAAGTAGTGGCGGCAGCGCCTATGACAATTCCAGAGGCTTCTGTTCCAAAGGTTCCCACTCCGGTTACTCCCCCCGTGACTGCGGCACGTCAAGCGGAGCCGGTGTTTGTTTTAGACCCAGAACCTGTTATTCCGCCCGCGAAGCCAGAGCCTCTTCCGACGCAGCCTTTGTTTCCCAATCAGCTGGAAACCAATGCGTCCGTCCCGGTTGCGCCTACGATTCCGCCGCCGGAATCCCCTCTTTTTCCCAACTCGGAAAAACGGGATGCGCTTTCAGGCGGTCGCGAGCGTCATCGCTTGACTCCGAAACGAACCAAGGGCGAGATTCCAGTCCCAGGACCAGACCCAGACCCACTTTCCATTCAGCGGATCACCGTGGTGCATCCACGTCCAGACAAGCGTGTCTTGAGTTTTTATGAACCCAAACACCATATTTGCGAAGAGTACCGTCTTTTAGGCAAGAACCTGTTGCACACTTTTGCTAATACGGGTGAAATTACCCGCCGTGGAAAAGTGGTTACTCTGACCAGTTCGATTCGTGGCGAGGGAAAGACGCTAACCAGTATTAATCTTTCGCTGAATATGGCGGATGACTTGAAAAATCGGATTCTTCTGATCGATGGAGACTTGCGCCATCCCAAGGTACATAAGTATCTTGGTCTGCCGGGGCAGACCGGCTTGAACGATCTGATCAACAGCGCCGATCCAAAGTCTATTTTGGAAGATTGCATCGTGCGAACGGAAAGTGGGTTGCACTGTCTCTTCTCACAAGCGACTCGTGAGAACCCTGCCCCCATGTTGGATACGCCGCGAATGTCTGAAATTCTCGAACTCTTACGCGACCGCTACTCGGTTATTATTATTGATACACCGCCCGTATTGCTGGCCACGGATTCTCTGGTGTTGGGCTCCCGCAGTGACGGTGTTCTCTTTATTTTGCGAGCGCGTAAGACAAAGCGGGAGCAAATCCAAGAGGCGCGTCAACGTATCGCTCGCTTGGAAATTCGGATGCTGGGCTACGTCATCAATAATGTGAAGACGTTCTTGCCTAAAATCTGGAGCCGATACTACTACGGAAATTATTAAAACGGTAGGCCTTATAGGGCTTCTCTGCCTTATAAGGCCGATCATTATTTTGCACGCCGGGGATCACCATGCTCCTTCACGTTATTTTTTGGACATCCCTTGCCGCGCTTTTTTTTACCTATGCCGGGTATCCTCTTTTGTTGTGTCTTGTTGCACCGTTACGCAGAACCCCGGTTATCCGCCCGGAATCTTTCGAGCCCTCTCTCAGTTTGTTGATTCCCGCGCGGAATGAAGCAGCGCAGATTGAAGCGAAACTGCGGAATTGCGTTCAGTTGGATTATCCCAAAGGTCTCTTGGAAATCCTGCTGATTAACGATGGTAGCGATGATGACACAGTAAAGCGCGCCCAGGATTTTGCGCGGCAAAATGGTTGGTTTTGCCCCGGCGATACGTTGGCGGGTGAGCGACCGGATAACACGATCCTCTTTCGGATTATCACCGTAACTGCGCGTTTGGGAAAATCTTTTGCGTTGGGGCAGGGTGCTGCTGTGGCGCAAGGGGAGATTCTCGTTTTTTCCGATGCTGACAGTTTGATAGCGATGCATAGTTTAAGGCTGTTGGTGCATCCATTTGTGAATCCGATTGTCGGCTGCACGGCGGGACGCTACGTCCCCGGTGGGCACGGGCCACGCCCGACTGCTGGTGTTGGGCTGTATTGGCGTTATGAAAATCACCTGCGAGAAATGGAAAGTCGGGTGGGTGGGTTGCTGGGAGCATCGGGCGCGTTGTATGCGGTTCGGCGCAACCTGTTTGAGCCGCTGGAACCAGGCTTGATCAATGATGATTTTATTATTCCTATGCGCATCACTGCAAAGGGGTATCGTAGTCTGTTTGTTCCCGGAGCGACAGCACAAGAAGAAGCCAGTCGCAGCGCTGATCATGAATTTTCACGCCGAGTTCGCATCATGGCAGGGAACTGTGAGCATTTGTGGCTTTTTCGCGGTTTGCTATGGGACTGGCGACGCTGGCGTACCGCAGTGCAACTTTTTTGTCATAAGTTTCTCCGGGTTATTTCTCCGTTGTGGCTGATTGTTGCGTTGGTTTGCAATGGATTTTTACTTTTCCAAGGCAACGCCCTGTTTTTGCAGTGTGTTTACCTCATTATATTCCTCATGCAGTTGGGGTGTTATGCTTTGGCAGGGATAGGAACGCATATGAAACGCCTGAAGGGATATGCGCGCGTTTTGGCGTTACCTTATTATTTTGCCCTGATTAATCTTGCAGCGCTTTGCGGAGTTTATTATTTTTTCTTCAATCGCAAAGGGCTTGTCTGGCGTAGTCCTGTTGCGGATGAGAAAGAATGCCCACGATGAATAAGCGCTTTCAGATAGACAATGACTATACTCCCGATGCGGACACCGAACAGCGCCCGCTGGATGAGCGGTATTTTTACGGTTTCATTCTGCTTGCGGTGCTTGTTTTGTTTGGTATAACGTACCCATACCACGTTGTTAGGATTCCAAGCGCTGTCCTAGCTGTTGGCGGCGTGGTTACGATGACGGTGCTAACGGTTTTCTCTTATCTGCGCCCACAGTACTTCCTGGCGAGCATTGTCTTTTGTGTTTACATTCCATTTAGTGGAAAGTATGCCGGGGACTTTGGTGGCAGGTTGCCCATGGGTTTGAACATGACCAACATGCTTTTGTTTCCCATCATGCTTCAGTGGTTCATGCAGCGTACACAAATGAAGGCCCCGTTGGTGCGTCTGCATGCTCCCGATTTACCGCTTCTCTTTTTCTGCCTGCTTAGTAGTATGGCTGTTCTTCGTGTTGGCATTGAGCAGGGCAATGTAAATTTTGCGGAACAGATTGTGCGTCTCAAGCGCTGGCTTCTTCCGTTTTTTATCTATTTCCTTTTTGTCAATACCAAGCGCAATGAAAAGGGTGTCAAACTTCTTGTTGTTTCTATCTGTGTTACGCTCACCGCTGTGGCGATTCTCACAATGAAAGAATCGTTTGATATTGGACCTGGTGGTTCGTGGGATCGTATTCGTGTACGTGGCGTGCTGGGAAGTCCCAATGGTACCGGGGCGTTTTTCGTTTATTATTCTCTGATTTTCCTCGGATTGTTTCTGAATTATTGGCGGCAAAGTAAATATTCCTGGCTGCTCATTATTCCTTTCCTCCTTTGTGGACGCGCCATGACGTTGGCGAATTCACGGGGAGGGATGATTGCCTTTACTCTGGCAATTCTTGCCACCCTTTGGTTTCGCTCTAAAGTGCTTTTCTTAATTGGTTTGTCGATCGTTATATTTGGCTTTTTTTATCCCCAGTATTTGCCTGAAACCATTTCGGGACGTCTTTTTTCAACATTGCGTCCATCCGTTTCCACGTCCGATGCTTCTTATCTCAATGCGTCGAATGAATCTGCTTTTAATTCTGGTGACAGTAGCGCTGGAGAAACGGATGCGATGGCTGGACGGTTGGATTCCAGCGCGGAAGGACGCCGAATGATTTGGATGACTGGGTTGCGCATGTTTATGGAAAATCCTTGGTTTGGATATGGGTACGGAGAATTTCCTCGGCGTATTGGCGATTTTAATCCTACGTTTGCGTGGCGTGA
>DNPO01000463.1:4595-11483 GCA_003501375.1 Candidatus Sumerlaeota bacterium
CGTTCCAGTTTGCGCGTCTACAAATACGCGTCAGATATTTTTATGCGTTCCATTGGGCTGGCCAGCGTGGGAATGTTGTTTGGCGTTTTGTGTGCCAATATTTTTGGTTCGCGTCTTGATACGGTGGAACTCACTGCCTATCTGTGGATTCTATCGGCAATTGTTATGCAGTACGATAAAGACTTGGTGCAAAAAATGGCGGAGGGGGATCGTTGGCAAAATATGTTGATTGTCGATCCTTGGCAAAAAAATGAGGAAGAGGAATTGCTCTAAACGCTGAAGTACCAAATATAAAACAACCCCCGCCTCAGATTTTGCTGAGGCGGGGGTTGTTGTTTTTTGCTAAATGGAGAGATGGCTTATTCTTCCGTCTGGTATTCCGCGATGTCGGTGAGTTTGATCGGCATGACCAGAAACAGCGATTCGGGGCATTCGTCCATGACGAAAACCACCGGAGCAGTGTTCTGCTTTACTTTCATTTTCACGTTTTCTCCCTCGATCACGCGAAGCGTCTCGTTGAGGTAAACGTGGTTGAACGCGATGTCAAAGGGCTCGGCATCGTAGACCACGGGTAGTGTACCTTGGAACGAACCAACTTCGTACGTGCGGGCGGTGAACTCGACCTTGCCGGGGGAAAAGCGCATGATGATAGAATTGTTGCGCTCCTCGGAAATGAGCGAGGCGCGGTGGATTTCACGTGTGAATTCGGCGCGGGGAATGCCGATTTCCTTGGTGAATTCCGCCGGGATAACCATTTCGTAATTCGGGAACATGCCGTCGATGCGGTTGCTCAGGTAGATGATGTTGCCGAGGTCGAATGCAACCTGACGCTCGCCCAAGAGAACGCGCAGGGTGCCTTCGCTTTTCAAGTTGCGCTGGACTTCGTGCAGAATCTTGCCGGGGACGATGGCTTGCGTGGGGTGAATACCTTCAATGACGGGCAGGGTGGTGCGGGAAAGACCGAGTTTTTTACCGTCGGTTGCGACGCAGATGAGTTCGTTGTCCTTCACGTCAAAAAGCGAGCCAAGCAACACCTTGCGAGGGTCGCGTTGGGGAAGCGCAAACAAAACGTGGTTCAGGATACGCTTGAAAGTGGTTTGCTCCAGTTCGAGCGTGGTGCTGGCTTGCAGATCGGGCCAGGAGGGAAAATCTTCAGCACTCTGTGTGGTGAGATTATAATCTTTTCCGCCGCCACTGATGCGGGCTTGGGTGCCGGAGAAATCCAATTCCACATCGCCATCGGGAAAACTCTGCGCGATGGGGTGGATGCGTTTGGCATCCACGGTAATGGAGCCGGGTTCGATGATTTCTGCATCCACCATGCAACGTACGCAGGATTCCATGTCGCTGGCTTCAAAAATAACTTTGCCGTCGCCGGTTGCATCGATCAGAATATTTCCCAGAATGGGCAGGCTGCTCTGCGGGTTGGCAACGCCGTGGGTAACGGAGGTGGCGAAGACAAGGCTATTTTTATCGAAACGCAATTTCATGGGCAAAACATCCTTTCTGAATGCGGGCGGGAGAAAGTCAACGGATCAACATTTATCAAGTTGCTTGGGGGAAAATCAATAGCCCCAGACGCCTTCATAGGTTAGAAAAACTAGCCAGAAAGCGCAAGGTTTTTTTTCTTCCGCACAGGGAAGAATTCCCGTAGAATGGGGCACATCCGGCTGATCAACCGGTATGCAACCGTCCCATCAGATTCAAATCGAAAACCCACGCCCATGCCTCCTAAAAACCCGGTTTCCCCTTCTCGTGTCATTCCCCTTCCTCCACGTCTCATTCGAGTGCTGGTGACGGAACTGTTGGCGTGGTACGATGCCAATTTGCGCGATTTACCCTGGCGGCATTCGCGCGATCCGTATGCGATTCTGGTCTCGGAATTCATGCTCCAGCAAACGCAGGTGGCAACCGTGATTCCGTACTACGAGCGGTTCTTGAAGGCTTTCCCGACAGTGGAAGCGTTGGCGGAAGCGGATGAGCAAGAGGTATTACGCCTCTGGGCAGGCTTGGGGTATTACAGCCGGGCGCGGAATTTGCAAGGGGCTGCGCGGAAGATTGTGGCGGAATACGACGGCCACGTTCCGTCGCGGGTGGGGGATTTATTGTTCCTCCCGGGCGTGGGCGCGTATGTGGCCGGAGCGGTTGCCAGCATTGCGTTTGGCGAACCAGTGCCTGCGATTGATGCGAATGTAGTCCGGGTGATTAGTCGGTTGTTTGCCATTGCGGAAATTTCGACCTCGCCCAAAACGCGGCGGGAAATAGAGTCATTGACGGCGCGCTTGGTGCCGCAGGAACGCGCGGGCGATTTTAACCAGGCATTGATGGAACTGGGGGCGCTGATTTGCCCATCGTCGTCGCCAGCGTGCGAGAAGTGCCCGTGGAACGCGCACTGTGAAGCGCGCCGGAAGGGCAACCCGCAGGATTATCCGGCGTTGCCGCCGCGCGCGGAAACGGTGGAGGTGGAGGAAGCGTGCGCGTTGTTAAAGCGGGACAATGCATATCTGGTGGTGCAGCGTCCCGAGCAGGGCGGGCGGTATCGCGGATTTTGGGAATTTCCGGGCGTAGAAGTGCAACAGGACGGCAGCGAAGCGACGGGGGAACCGGATTTGTTTTCGCCCGAGCCAACTCCCGACAAGGCGCGGGAAACACTGGCGGAATTTTTGAAAACGGCGTATGGATTGGATGTGCGGGTGGAAGCGGAGTGGGCGGAAATTCGGCATCAAGTGACGCATCACAAAATCCGCAAGCGGGTTTTTCTGTGTAGTCTGGCTCCGGCGCAAAAGGCGGGCAAACGGCAGGCGCAGATCAAGCCGGAGATGATGCAGTGGGCGACACTGCTGGACATTCGGCAATTGCCATTGGGTGCGCCGCAGCAGCGGATTGTGAAATTATTGGAGGAACAGAACAGTCTATTTCTGCCGCTGGAGTAACGGGGAAAGATTGTCCGCTGATTTAGAGGATTACGCGCGTTTTCAACAACGGCGTTATTATATTTCAGAGGTGTCCGTTGCGCCATCGGGAGCAAAGCGGGCAGTTGAAATCGTACAAAAAAGCATCGTTCATTCACGATGAAGAACGCGACCAGTTCGTTTATTCCCCGGGACCTCTGTGGTGAACGGTTCTTGTTTAATCCACTTTCGCGGGAATAACCACCATTAATTTACCCGCTTCGTGCAGGCGCTTGAGCAAATCGAATGACGTTTCGTTGTGCAGGAAACGCTGGTACCATTTCTCGCGCTGAAAAACCAGTTTCCCGCTAAAGAACACGCTGTTGGGGAATTCTTTCCCTACTTCCAGACAAAGTTTCTCCGCCTCTTCCGTGGCATCGGTGCCCATCGCCATGCGGCTGGTTGCGGGGAAACCGAGGCGACGTGCCAAATCCACGTAGCGCTCCAGCGATTTTTCGGTACGTTCCTGCAGGGCTTCCACCGAACCTTCGCCCTTGAAAACACCAGAGTCGATGACGCCCACGGACAGAAAAACGAGGTTCTTAAACTGGCCGGGGAAGTGTTTGAAAATACGCATCATGGTGTGGATGCCCAAGCCGCTGAAGCCACCCACAAGTACCACTGCAGAAGCGTGTCGAGGATCGACCTCGCCCGGATCAGCGTGCGGGGTAATGGGCAGGTCTTCCAATTGACGGAAAACTTCGCGCAATTTGACGCCGACCGTGTTGTAGTGCTGACGAATCATCATGAAAACGGCCACCACGATGCCAGTAACGACCAGCGTGATCCAACCGCCCTCTGTGAATTTTTCCGCCGTGGTGATAACCAAAATTATAGCGCAGAAGGCAAGACCTATGGAGAACAGCAGTAACCGTTGACGCCACTCTTTATGCGTCTTGCGGCGTTCCCACCACATTTTCGCCATACCGTACATGGAAAGCGAGAAGGTGAGAAACACGTTGATACTGTACATGACCACCAGTTTGCTGACGTTGCCGTGGGTATACATGAGTGCGCCAATGGCGGCAATCCCCATAAGCACCACACCATTTTGCGTGGTAAGGCGTTGCGACAGGGCACCAAAACGCCGCGGTGCCCAACCGTCCACGGCCATGTTGGCCAGAACGCGCGGTCCGCCAATGAACCCCGTAAGACCGGCTACAATCAGCAGCGCACCTTCGGAAACCAAGGTGCAAATAATAAAGACTTTGCCAAAGGGCATGCCGGTACCGGCAACAAACGCTTCGCAAAGCGACGCATTCATGGTTTTGTCTTTTTCAGGTACAACGTGCCAGAGAAGGTAGCAAAAAAGTAAACCACCCGCAGTCGCCGCCAAGGACGCCGCCATGTAAAGCATGGTCCGCTTTCCCGTGGCAACGCGCGGTTCGCGCATAACGGCCAACCCGTTTGAAACCGCTTCAATACCGGTGTAGGTACCGCCACCGAGTGAGAAAGCCTTGATGAAAAGCAGAAGCATTCCACCAAATCCCAGCGCTTTGACGCTGGCCTGATAGCCCGAAACGGTGTCCACCGCGACTTGCGGGACGGACGGCGCTTTCAACAAAATACCGCCACCGATCAGAATGACGTGCAGGATGATGAATGCAACGAAAATGGGCGTGAGAACCAACACGGATTCCTTCACGCCACGGATGTTTAAAATGATGAGTCCAATGATAATTACAAATGCCGTTTCATAGCGTAACGGACTCCACTCGGGTGGCAGGAAACTGAACAGGGCGTCGCTGGCAGACGCAACCGACACGGTAATGGTAAGCACATAGTCTACGAGGAGTGCGGCTCCAGAAACCAAGCCAATGCGCTCGCCGAGTAACTTCGTGGCGACCAGATAACCACCGCCGCCATGCGGAAACTCTTCAATCAAATGGCTATAGGCTGCGGAGATGACAATAACGGTAAGTGCGGTGAGAAGAGCAAGACCAATGGCAAGAAAAGTGTGCTGACCGAGTGCTCGGAATGCTTCATCCGGGCCGTAGGAGGAGGAAGAAAGGCCGTCAGCTCCGAGTCCGATCCACGCGAGAAGCGGCGCGAGTACCATTGTGTGGTAAATAGAACGGTCGTAAATATCGCGCGGTGCGCCAAGAAAAATGTGCTTGATGCGCCGTAAAATTGATGGCTTTCCACCCGGGGAAGCACCCGTGGGTTTTCCCATTGGGGGTGATGATTGTTCGGACATGAATTCCTCCTGAGAATTACAAATGCCCCGTGCCTTCCATGAAGTGGCGGGAGGGGCAATAAACGGTTGGGAATATATCCTTTTTTGCACGAATGTGCAAGCAGGCAATTGCAGGGGGAAAAACGTAGATACACCGCTGCGATCGTGCCTAACTACAAAATACAGGACAGTTCCCAGGCGTCAGGGGTTACAAACATCGACAGCCGCCCACATTTTGTGATTAGGGTCGTTTTATTGCCTGACGCAAAACTGCGGTAGCAAAAATGGCGGGATAGAGTCTTTCAAAATACCAGAGGTTGGCAAAATAAAGCCCGATAGGTGCCGGGGAATCAAGCCCGCCCGATTCAATCCGTTCGCAGAGCCAGCCTATCGCCCGGCTATATGCGGTATGGATTGCGGGTTCGTCAGGAAAGCGCCCCAGCGCTTCACTGGCAAGCGCGGTTTCCTCGATACTGCCTGCGACCCCACTCGCTCCGCCCCAACTGCCATCGGTGTTTTGCGCTTGTAAAAGGTAGGCCTTCCCATGTTGGGCGGATGGCGCATCGGTCAGGCCCAAATCCGTCCAGGCACATAGTACGCGGCTGGTACCAAGGACGGGGTTGCGTTCGTCCGGAGCGGCTTCATTGCCAAACCAAAGCGGAAACCAACTGCCATCGGGTTGTTGGGCGCGCTCCAGATAGTGCAAACCGCGCTGGATTGCGGCTTGCCCAGTGGTGTTATCCATTTTGTTTTTATGCAATGCGCGCAGTGCATGCGCTGTCAAATCCGGGCAACTCTGGTCGAAGGGTAAATCATGCCACCCCCGACAAAACGTGGGCCAGCCGCCGTCAGAATTTTGTAAATCCAGTAACCAATGCTCGCCCGCCCGCGCAGCCTGAGTGGATGCATTGGAGGGTGGCAGCAGCGACAAGGCCATTAACGCGCCAGCGGTGTCGTCCGCATCGGGCACGCTTCCGCTGTGCCACGTCCAGCCCCAGGCTCCGGGTGCCGATCCCGTGAACGGATGCACCGCATGCGATTGTTGTTGAAGAATCCAATCCCGCACTGCTTCGTCACCACCACCCAACGCCTGCACGCTCAGCGTGGTCAGCCAAACCGACAGGTCTTCGTCAATTGGCCACGATCCATCGGTGCGTTGTTGCCGTAAGAGGAACGCGATATTTTTTTGCACCACGGGATGCGCCGCATGGCCCGCGTTGATCAGATTCATCGCAACAAACGAAGTAAGCGGTGCGGCTTCTAGAAACCCGCCACTTTCCGGAGTGATAGATTCGAGTTGGCGCAACACGCGAGAGATGGAAGCGCGTTTCAAAAAAGCAAGCGGTTGTTTGCTCTGGTCGCTTTTTTCAAAAATGGCAAGGCCGACCCCAATCAAAGCGGGCAGGGCGTAACTCACCACACGCAACCCGATGTACGGAAAAAACTGTCGGGGAAAAGCAGCCATCCAGAACGGCAACGCTGGGCATTCGTTCCAATCGCACAAATCGGCCGTGGCAAGCATGGACAAAATCGGCGCGGAAAAAGTACGATCCTTACCATAACGCGCAATCACGGCGCGATACCCACCGTTTTTGTCCAGATAATCTTTGCAGCGGTCGAGTCCCGACGTGTCGGGCGCACCTGCAATGTGGAATGCGGCAAGAACCAACCAAGATGTTGAAATGTTGCTACGGCTGCGAATCGTATCGCCCCAACCACCGTCGGAATTTTGCACTGCGCTTAGCCAGTTCAGCGCCTGTT
>DNPO01000403.1 GCA_003501375.1 Candidatus Sumerlaeota bacterium
AATTTTAAGGCGCAGGGGGGACAGCATGCCAAGCAGCGCAAGGAAATGCTGATGGCGGCGAGGTCGTATGTGGACAGTTTTAACTTTGTTAACAGCGCACCGCAAGGCCTGGTGATGTATGGGTGCGTGGGATGTGGGAAAACGCACTTGGCTGTGGCTGTTTTGCAGTCCGTTCTGCGTAAGGGATTCTCCGGTTTGTATTACAATATGGTGGATTTGCTCTCTGATATTCGCGCCACCTTCAGTGATAGCACATCGCTTTCCGAACATGATTTGTTGGAAGATGTGATTGCGCCTGATTTGCTGGTGTTGGATGATCTGGGGGCGGAAAAAACGTCGGAGTTTGTGAGTGATCGCCTTTATTTGATCGTAAATCGGCGTTATGAGTCGAATCTCCCCATTTTGGTGACCACCAATCTTGGATTGGATGAATTGAAGAACAAGGTGGGGGAGCGTACTGTTTCGCGTTTGTGTGAAATGTCGGACTGGATGGATGCCTTCCCGAATGAAGATTACAGAAAGGCGCACATGAAACGCTAATGACAAACCCTATTGAAAGCGATTCCAGGTTTACCTGCATTGTGCTGGATTCCTATATGGATGTTGGCCGGGCTGAGGAACTGCGCGCCAAATTCCGCAATTTAGTGGCAGGGGGATGTACGCATTTCGTGCTGGATTTTCAGCAAACTCAGTTTTTATGCAGTGCTACTTTGGGCTTGTTGGTGGAAATGTATTCCTCTGTGAAAGCGCACGATGGCGAAGTCTTGCTGAAAAACCTTGCCTCGCAGGTGGAAAAGTTACTTTACGATACCAAGATACTCTCCTTGTTTTCGTCCGACATTGAAACGGATGTGAATCACCCTCTATTTGCGACATTTGAGGCGGTACAAGCACACACCAATCAGGAATTGTTTTTTCTGTCGCACATCAATACCATTGCCAGCGATATTCTGATGACCGATAACGTGGCGGATATATATCGGCAAATACTAAAGGCTGTGGTGCAATCACTCAAACCGCGCAGCGCAGCGTTGCTCCTGTTGAATGATACAGGAAGTGGGAATGTGTTCCATGTTGCCGCGTCGGACAATTTGTCACCTTCGATTCTTGTGCAGTTGGAGGGGATGCCGCTGTTGGAAGATTCGCTGGAGGCCAATTGTATCGCTTCGTGCCAAGACGTGATGTTTTTATCGCACAGAAGAAATACCTCTCCAGTCTCTCCACTGTTGGATGCGACTGAAATGCAGGAAGGGCTACTGGAACCAATCCGTGGACGAAGTATTCCATTTGGATTGATTCTCTTGGAAAGTCCTGAGTCCCCTTCCACATATTTTGCACAATGTATCCCAATTTTGAATGTCTTCGCCAAAATGTGTGGTATGGCTTTGGAAAAGCAGCGGTTTTTAGAAGATATTCACGTCAAAAACAGTGAACTTGCCAAAACTCTGGATGCGCTGAATAGGATGCAGGACACCATTTTAGAATCAGGTAAACTGGCCGTGGTGGGTGCGCTCACGCGCGGTCTGTGCCATGCTTTGAATAACAAGTTGGTTCCGATTCTTGGCTATGCACAAATTCTGGGGATTGGTCTTGATCCTGAATCTCCTGAAGCCGATAAGATGCGTATTATTGAGACCGCTGCGTTTGATATCAAAAAAATATTGGACAACATGCACATGTTGGCCACGGGCGTCAGTATGCCATTTTCTAATTGTGATGTGGGCGAAATTATTGATTCCTGCCTTCAGATGCAAGATTACCTTTTCCGTGAAAACACCATTGTGGTGGAACGCGATTATGGCCAGGTTGACCCAACGGTTCAGGTACATCGGGAGCGCCTGGTGCAGGCTTTTCTCGCTTTGTTTCACCGATTGGCCAGAATGTTTCAAGCATTTCCTGGTGAGCATCGCGTTCACATTGCACTGGAACGCACGGCGGAATATTTACTCGTAATCGTCAAGGACAATGGACGCATATTGTCTCCCGAACAGTTGTTGCAGTTGGAAAAACCATTTGACAACGGAAATCCCTTTGAAAATGAGCGATTGAATTTTAGCATTGCCCGATCCGTCATCAAGGATCATCAGGGAATGCTCGAAGTCGATTCTTCAATAGAGATTGGCGGGACCTGTGTT
Source organism: Candidatus Sumerlaeota bacterium (assembly GCA_003501375.1). Taxonomy (GTDB): domain Bacteria; phylum Sumerlaeota; class Sumerlaeia; order UBA8349; family UBA8349; genus UBA8349. The sequence goes on from DNPO01000403.1 coordinate 2,136, forward strand.
ACCATGCGTTTTCCTGTTACGCATCCGCATTCCTAACCCTTCGGTTGTACATCAATTTCACTGAGCAAGCGTACTTTCGCATGATTGCAAAAACCATCAGTTACGTTGTTCTGGGCGTTGACGCTTTGCGTATTGACATTGAAGTCGATTCCTATCGCGTGCTTACCCCTGCCTTTCACATTGTTGGTTTACCTGACATGGCGATTCGGGAAAGTTCCAACCGCATCCAGTCTGCTTTGCAAAGTTCTGGGTTTCGATACGAACAAAACAAGGTTGTGGTGAATCTTGCACCCGCCGATGTGCGCAAGGAAGGCGCTTCTCTTGATTTGCCAATGGCAGTGGCCCTCTTGGCATCCACCGGTTTTCTTCCCAAGGATCGCTTGGATCAATACGCTGTCGTGGGTGAACTGGGCTTGGATGGTGGAATTCGAGGGGTACCGGGGGCTCTTTCATTGGCGGAAGGTGCCAAGACATCTGGATTGCGCGGCATCATTGTCCCGGAAGCCAATGCTGCTGAAGCGGCGATGATCGACGGGCTGGACGTGATTCCGGTCAATCACCTGCTGCAAGCGTTTCGCTTTTTTACCGGTGAAGACCCGCTGACCCCATTCCGCGTAGACCGCGAATCCATTTTTGAAGAATCGCAAACGCATGAGATCGATTTTCAAGACGTCAAGGGGCAGGCGCATGTGAAGCGCGCGCTGGAAATTGCCGCCGCAGGCGCCCACAATGTGCTTTTATTGGGCAGTCCTGGCACGGGAAAAACGATGCTGGCACGACGTCTTCCGACTATTTTGCCGCGCATGACGCTGGAAGAATCGCTGGAGACTACGCGCATTCACAGTATCGCTGGCTTATTACAAAACAATCAAGGACTGGTCGCGGTGCGTCCCTTTCGCGCACCACATTATACGATTTCTTCGGCTGGCTTGGTGGGCGGTGGTTCCATACCTCGCCCTGGTGAAATCTCACTGGCGCATAACGGCGTGCTTTTCTTGGATGAGGCGGCGGAACTTCCGCGCAGCACGTTGGAGGTGCTCCGTCAGCCGCTTGAAGACGGGGTTGTTACGGTTGCAAGAGCCGCCATGACGCTGACTTTTCCCGCGCGCTTTTTATTTTGCGCCGCTATGAACCCGTGCCCCTGCGGTTTTTTAATGGATGCGCGAAAACCTTGCGTTTGTAATACGCAGCAAATTCAAAAGTACCGATCCCGAATTTCCGGGCCGCTGTTGGATCGCATCGATTTGCACATCGAAGTTCCGCCTGTGGATTTTCAAGAATTGCGCCAGGCGTCTAGTGGCGAACCGTCCGCAGTGATTCGTGAGCGCGTGGAATCTGCCCGCCAAATCCAGAGGCATCGTTTTGCCAAACGACCAGGAATTCATTGCAATGCGCACATGACCAGTCGCGATATCAAGCACCATTGTCAGTTGGATTCTGCCTGCCTCACCTTGCTGGAAACAGCCATGAATAATTTTGGGATGAGTGCGCGTAGTTATGACAGGATTTTAAAGGTGGCGCGAACCATTGCGGATTTGGAACATTCTGACAGTATCCAACACCCGCATCTGGGTGAGGCAATTCAGTTCCGAACACTGGATCGATCCTGAAAAAATACATATAAATAAATGGAGTCTTGCATGGATAAAGTAGCAGATTTGTTAGTAATTGGCGGCGGCGCAGCAGGAATGGTGGCGGCGATAACGGCTGCGCGCTTGGGTGTTCAGGTGCGTGTGGTGGAACGCATGTCCCGGGTTGGAAAAAAATTGTTAGCCACGGGCAATGGTCGTTGCAATTTGACCAACATGAAGTTGGACATTAGTCGTTTTCACGGTGGGGGAGTGGCAGATTTTGCGCGCGTTGCATTGGAGCGTTTTGACGTAAAACAAACGCTGGCATTTTTTGAGGAACTTGGCGTGCTTACCAAGGAGGAGGATGCTGGGCGCTTGTTTCCCATTACCGATCAGGCGACTACCATCCTGGATGTGTTGCGGTACGAAATGGATCGGTTGGATGTGGACATTGTCGGTGACGCCAACATCAATCGGGTGGAATACAAGAAAAACCTGTTTGCTTGCTACACTGCGGAAGGCACCGAATTCCATGCCAAGCGCGTACTGTTGGCCACGGGGGGGAAGTCTTATCCCAATTTAGGTTCCAATGGCGGTGGGTTTAAAATTGCGGCAGCCTTGGGGCACCATGTGGTGAATCCCTGGCCGGTGATTGTGCAGGTCAAACTCGCGGTTCCCTTTTTAAAGCAACTGGACGGGTTGCAAATTCAAGCGGAGGTTTCCGCGTTGAAAAATGGTGCAATTCAACAGAAGAGCAGGGGAGAGGCGCTTTTTACCGATTATGGACTGTCGGGAGACGCTGTCCTGAATGTTAGCCGCGTGGTAAGCGAATCGTATCGCGAAGGGCACGAGGCAAACGCTGGGAAGGTGGAAATTCAATTGGACATGTTTCCCGACAAGTCCGAAGCGGAAATGCTCGATCTGTTGCTCAAGCGTTTTGCTGCGCAACCTCAGAAGCAACTGGATTTTGCGATGGTGGGCCTGCTACACAAACGACTCATTCCGGTTGTTTTGAAAGAGGCCGGATGTACGGATTTGCGTGTGCTTTGCGGACAAGTAGATCGGCCATGTGTTGGTAAAATTGCAGCAATCTTGAAACGCTGGCGTCTGCCTGCGATTGGTACGCTCTCTTGGATGCATGCCAAGGTGACGGCGGGCGGGGTGGACCTGCGCGAAGTAAACGCGCAAACGCTGGAATCGCGTTTGGTGCCGGGATTGTACTTTGCGGGCGAAGTTTTGGATGTGGACGGTGACAGTGGCGGCTTCAACTTGCAATGGGCCTGGTCCTCCGCGCGTCTTGCTGCGCAGGCCGCTGCGTTGGCTCAAACGCGGTAAGCGTTTTCGTATCCCTGTGCCATGCTGAGCACGCTGAATTCCGCCTCTACGCGTTTACGTCCTGCCCACCCCATTTGTTGAGCACGGGTTTTGTTGTTCAGAAGAGTCGCAATTGCATCCGCGAATGCGTCGGGATCATTCGGCGAGACGAGCAGTCCGCACTCTTCATCCGATACTATTTCTTCCGTTTCCGGTAAACGCGTTGCCACTATTGGCTTTCCCATTGCCATCGTATCCAACATGAGCAAACGGATTTCCTCCATGGACGTCGTATCGCTGGCGTCGCTTTCTTCGGCGCGAATAGGGAAAACAACCAAGTCCATCAATGCAAGCAGGGCGCGTTGATGCCCCGGTTTTGAATAAATCGTGATGTGTTCTGGTTGATTCAAATCACCGACGATTTGTCGGGTGCGAGGAGCAATTTTCTGATTCGAATTACTGGTAATTAAAATCCGAACCTGCGGAATTTGTTCTAATATTTTTGGCATACCCGCCAAAAGAGTCAATGTATCACCGCGAGGATTAAACTCCCAAATTCCAACGAGTGGCCCCGATTTGGAAGAGGTACTGCTCATTGTTGAGTTTGGGAACAACTCGCAGCATACCATCGTGAGTTCGTCAAATTGCGGCAAAGGGAAAACGGTGGCCACCCCATCAGGAATGAGAACTATCTGCTTGGGGAGTACCGCATCTGCAATCAGTTTTGAGCGCTCCATGTCGGATTGTACAAACCATGCGGTTGCCCAAGGGCGCGTTTTATTCTCCATCTTGTGCGCCCACCAAGAGAGGTCGGAATCTTCCCCTGTCGCATGTCCATGAAAAACCGGCATTCCTGTAATACGGGAAATCAGGCGACCTATCAAATGGGTCCAGGGAGAATGTGTGTGTAAAATATCCGTCTTTCGTAACCGCAACATATTGATCAAAGAAAAGACCGGTTCCCAAACTTTTTCTCCATCGAAGGGAAGTTCAAATGCGGTAATCCATTCCGTACGGAAAGTTTGGATGGTGGGGGTGGGTGCATCAGGGCGTCGTAAGCAAAAAACGGAGGTGCGAAAAAAAAGGGGGTTGAGCGCTTGCGCCACCCGAATAATGCGCTCAATCATCACATCGGTGCATTTGGCGTCCACCAGATGTGTAACACGGAAGGGACGCCGCGCGCGCCGTCTGAAAGCGTCTCGAATTCCCTCTGCAAATTCAGTGGCGCTATGCTCCCACGTGTTTTCTTCATCCGCGAGTTGCGCCTCTGGATCAGTTGGCGCTTCGACTCCATTGGGAATACAAAGAACTTCAGTTATTATATCGGGGTATTCTATTTTCTTAATCTTGGCTGTTGTGGAGGTGGATGCGCAGACGCAATCCGTCATGCCGATCATGGCGTGTTCCATAGCATGCGGAGGGGCTGCGAAGTGCGCATCTGACGTTTCCATTACGTCATAAATGCGCATTTTTGTTGGCAACCAGGAGTAGCAGAGAAGCGAAAACGGCGAATGCGCCATCAAGATTTCTGGCGTCTGACTTCTGCGTTGTATCTCACGTTGGAGTGCGTTATAAATCAGCATGGAATTAAAAAAACGCACGAGGGGAATGGTATTTTCCCCTGGAAAAAGTAAGGGAGACAAAAGAGTTAAGCCGTCTTGCGTAGCGGTTTTGAGCCCCCAAAATGCGCGCAAACAAGAGGCTCGTCCAGAACCAATTCGCACGGGAGCGCAGCAAGTGACATCCAATCCGAGGACTGCCAATTGTGTCATTAAACAGCGAACTCGAGGTGATGCATCCTCCCAGTCGGAAACTGATAAGAAGATCATCCACGGCTTGCGCGTCGGATTGTTCAAGGCAGCCTGTACACCGACGGCAAGATACTCATGTTGCGCTACGGCCAATGGATTATCAAAAAACGTTCGCAGCAAAAGCCGGGGGAAGGTCCAAGCCGCAGTCCGCAAAAAAAGAAGACAGACAAAAAATGGGGAGACAACCCACCGAATAAGAGAGCGCATGAGGACAAGACCTCCGGCAAAATAATTTAATTGCTACCCATATTTTATAGCAAATCCGATTGCTGTAAGTCAATGAACAAAGCAAAAGACCATTTTGCCGTTTTATTTGCAACTGAGCGCAAGGGGGATGGTGTGAGCACGTTGCTTCAATTCTTCAAAAACGGAAAGGGGGAAAACTTCTTCTCGGGTGTAGTACAAACTGTTATTTTGCCACAGCGGTTCTTCTTCGATTTCGTAGCCACTCAGGGCTAACGCACGTTGCCATTCCAGAGTGCCGGGAATGGGGGAGTATTCATTCAGGAAGGGCTGGCCTCCTGCCACATGTACCTCATCAATTGCCATTTGGACTGCATCAACCGTTTGCCCGGGAATTCCAGCCATGATATAAATGCCCAGTTGTTTTCGCGTGAAACCAGCCGCGCGCAAACTTTCCATCGCACGGTGGAAGAGACACGTTTCACCGGCACGCTGCCATGTTTGCAATTGATTTGCATCCAAGGTTTCAAGACTCAAACGAAGTGTGGTGAATCCCGCTCGTTTCATTTTTTGAGCCAGTGGTTCCGTAATTAGAGAGTAGTGCATGCCATTAGGCGTATGGAATCGAACGGGCAGGTTTGCCTCGATTACCCGGTCGAGAAATGGTTCGAGAAAATGCTCCGAATCCACCAATAATGCGTCGTCGTAAAAAACAAAATCCGTTGTTTGATATGTTGATTGGCGCTGAATAAACTCAGCATAAACCGTTTCTGGCGAACGACGGTTATACTCTCCGGATACCAAATGCGATGCACAATAGCTGCATTGAAAGGGGCATCCCGTGGAAGTGAGCAAGGGCAGTGCCCCGTGTGCATGACACAGATCAACCGCTGGCCAAAATGGCGGCTCATCGGGCGAGGAGACTGGAACTTCAGGAGCGTTTGAAATAACCGCGGTTAGCCAAGCGGGGAGTGATTCCCGTGCTGCACCTTGCAAGACAACATCGGCTCCCGAATGGGCGCGCGCGTGGTTATGGCAAAGTGTGGCGTAAATACCACCGAGCGCGACAGGTACCTGCGGCCATTGTTTTTTGCAAAGATCAATGGCCTCACATACACCAGAATACCAGTATGTCATGCGTGAACTTACCAGGATGGCATCTGGTGGCGCGCCGTTTTTTTGCTCAAATGTTTCTAACTCTGTTTGGAAGGCCGAAGCGGGCAAACCGTATCGTTTCAAGAAGCGCCGTGCGTGTTTGACCGGATGCGGTTGCTGCTCCAGAATCTCGGTATGGTACTTACCGGTGTGGTAATGACGGCTTGGAACTGTGTCTTTTCCTAATGCAGGATGCGCCCTGTCCGTACAATCCAGCAAATGTACCCCGTAGCCAACATGCCGCAGTCGCGCAGCCCAATAGAGCAGTCCCAAGGGCCACGCCCACAAATCATAGGCAGCCACATCGGTAATCCAAGGATTGATTAAGAGCAGTTGAGGGGGGCGCAAGGTCGCTACTTGCCCACCTCCAGCGCGCGTACTCCGAGACGATTTACCGTAATTTTGAATGGAGCGTTTTCAAGTTCTTTGGGGCCCACTGTATTTTTGTAACTCTCAATTAAACTTTCAATTACACGTTGCCGCGCAAAATCATCGAAGGTGTTTCCCTTGGCTTCTTGCCGTTCCACCACTTT
>DNPO01000194.1:0-526 GCA_003501375.1 Candidatus Sumerlaeota bacterium
CCGCTTTGCAGTTGCGCGACACGTCGCGTGCAGTATTTTTTTTGCGAGTTTTGGGTTTGCCAAAAACCCGGTTTTAAGGCTGGGAAAATCGGCGCGACATGTCGCGCAACAGCAAAGCGGTGTCATGCCACCGCACTCCAAAAGGACAATAAACCATGAGCGGTGTAAAAGTAATTTTTGATAAATGCGTGGGATGCAAGGCTTGCGAAAAGGCCTGTCCCGCTGCCGCCATTTCGATGGTGGATAAGAAGGCTGTGATTGATTATGACAAGTGCATCATCTGCGGTGCTTGCGTGGATGCGTGCAAGTTTGCGGCGATCGAAAAAGTCGAAAGCGTTGTGGTGCATGCCGATGATTTCTCGTCGTACAAGGGCGTGTGGGTGTTTGCCGAGCAGCGCGAGGGCGAACTTTCTACCGTGGCGTTTGAACTGCTGAGCAAGGCGCGTGAATTGGCGACCGATCTCGACACTTATGTCGGTGCGGTACTGCTGGGCGAAAACGTTGGCGCCATGGCGCAGGAGTTGAT
>DNPO01000194.1:858-5976 GCA_003501375.1 Candidatus Sumerlaeota bacterium
GAGAACTATGCCAACACGATCAATGCGTTGGCCCGCAAGCACAAGCCGGAAGTGATTCTGGCGGGTGCGACCACTGCCGGACGCAGCCTGGTTTCCCGTATTGCGGTGACGCTGTATGGCGGCTTGACCGCTGACTGTACCGAGTTGCACGTGGACAAAGAGAAAAAAATCCTTGTCCAAACTCGTCCCGCCTTTGGTGGCAACATCATGGCGCAGATCATTTGCCCGGACTTCCGTCCGCAAATGGCGACCGTGCGTCACAAGGTGATGCCCGAGGCCGAGTCCGATCCGACCCGCAGGGGTGAAGTGATTCTCGAAGCGTTTGATGCCGCTTGGGAAGACAAGCGCGTCAAGGTGCTGGAGTTTGTCACGGAAAACGTATTGACCGTCAAACTTGCCGAAGCCGACATCGTTGTCTCCGGTGGGCGCGGTATGCAAAACCCCGAGAACTTTGCCATTCTTGACGAACTGGCCAAGGCCCTTGGCGGTGCTGTTGGCGCATCGCGTGCCAGCGTGGACTCCGGCTGGATTCCGTACTCGCACCAGGTCGGCCAGACGGGCCGTACCGTTTGCCCGAAAATCTACATCGCCTGTGGTATTTCCGGTGCGATCCAGCACTTGGTCGGCATGCAGTCCGCCAAGTACATCATCGCAATCAACCGCGATGCCGATGCGCCCATTATGAAGGTGGCCGACTTGGCCATCGTTGGCGACCTGTTCAAGATTGTCCCGATGTTGACCGCGAAGATCAAAGCGGAACGCGGGATTGCGTAACAACTTATAGGGCGTATAAGGCTCATAGGTCTTATACGCCCTATAACTTATTTTTTAAGAAAGCCCCTACCATGTCAGAACGCAGTGAACTCATTCAAAACCGTGTCAACAAAGCCCAGGCCTATCGCGCCACAGGCAAGAACCCTTTCGTTAACCGCTTCATTCCCACCCACAAATCTGCTGCTATCCGCGAGAATCAAGAAACCCTGATTGCGTCGGAGGAAATCGTTTGTGTTGCCGGGCGCGCGCTCGTGTTGCGCTCCTTCGGTAAAGCCACATTTTTTCACCTTCAGGACGAAAGCGGCAAAATCCAGGTGTACGTGTCCGGCAACACCATTGCCCCCGAAGACCTCGAAGCCTTCAAAACAGCCGTGGATGCGGGCGACATTCTAGGAGTGAGCGGCAAGGTGTTCATCACGAAAACGGGTGAGTTGACCGTTGCTGCTGAGCATTTGACGTTGCTTTCCAAGGCGTTCCGTCCCCTGCCGGAAAAATGGGCGGGGTTGAAGGATCAGGAAACGCGCTATCGTCAGCGTTATCTTGACTTGATTGCGAATGAGGACGTGCGCACCACTTTCCGCAACCGCAGCAAGATCATTTCCTACATTCGCCAGGAACTCGATGGGCGCGGTTACATGGAAGTGGAAACCCCGATGATGCAGTCGATCTACGGCGGTGCCGCTGCCAAGCCGTTCACCACGCACCACAACGCGTTGGATATGGATTTGTTCCTGCGCATTGCACCGGAACTGTATTTGAAACGCTTGATCGTTGGTGGTTTCGAGCGCGTGTACGAGATCAACCGCAACTTCCGTAACGAGGGCATTTCCGTTCGCCACAATCCCGAGTTCACCATGCTGGAACTCTACACCTCGTGGTGGGATTACACCGACACCATGCAGTTGTTGGAAGACCTGCTACGTGGTGGTGCGATGCTGATTCAGGGCAAGGCGAAGTATGAGTACGCCGGACGCGAGATGGATTTTGAGTCACCCTTCACGCGTATCAGCGTGTTGGAAGCGTTGCACAAGCATTTCAAGTTACCGGAAACCCTGCGTTTGTGCTACGGCCCGGAAGGTGCGGAAGCAGCTGAGGCATTGCTGGAAATTGCACCGGCCCATGTGCAGAAAATCGTGGCTGAAAAATGCGTTGCTGGCAACACCGATAATATCCTCGTGCTGCTGTTTGAGGAATGCGTCGAAGCCACTCTCTGGCAGCCGACGATTGTTTATGATTATCCGAAAAGCATGTGCCCGCTGGCTAAGTGTAAGGAAGACGATCCGTATACCGCCGAGCGCTTTGAGTTCTTCGTGGGCGGGCTGGAGATGGCGAACGCCTACTCCGAGTTGAACGATCCGGATGAGCAAGAGGCCAACTTCCTGGATCAGGTCAAACGCCGTGAGGCGGGTGATGATGAAGCTTCACCGATTGACGAGGATTACGTCCGCGCCTTGGAACACGGTATGCCGCCCGCGAGCGGGTTGGGGATTGGTATCGACCGGTTGGTGATGTTGCTGACCAACTCGCCTTGCATCCGCGACGTCATTTTGTTCCCCCTGATGCGCCCCGAGCAAGCGAGCGAGAAGAACGCGGAAGTGGAAGCATAAAAAAGGGATGAGGGCTACTGAAGATGAACCAGCATGAGAAACTTCTGCTTAAGATTCTTCGCGGACAATCCGATGCCAACATTCCCTTCTCCGCAGTCTGTGCGCTTTTGCTTTACTTGGGATTTGAAGAGCGTATAAAAGGCAGCCATCACGTTTTTCGCAAAGCAGGCGTTGAAGAAAAAGTAAACGTGCAGAAAGATGGAAATTTAACAAAAGGTTATCAGATTCGCCAAATCAGACAGGTGATTCTACGGAACCGCTTGGGAGGACTTAACCATGACGAATAGATACGAAATCATCCTCTATTGGTGCGAAGAAGATGCGTTGTATGTAGCCGAAGCGCCAGAGTTACCCGGTTGCGTGGCGCACGGAAATACGCAGGAAGAGGCTTTTCAGGAAATACAAATCGCAATGGAGTTGTGGATTCAAACCGCAACCGAGTTCGGTGATCCCATTCCAGAGCCTAAAGGTCGCCGATTGATGTATGCGTAAAGTGCGACGAAATAATGGTAAGGCCCATAAGGCTGATCGGCCCTATAGGCCTTATTCTTTTTTCTTCCGCAGAAAGAACCTTTCAAAATGCGATTAGAACTTTCCATCGCCCTGCGGCATTTGATGAGCCGCGAGCGACGTGCGTTGGTTTCGGTTATTACGATTATTTCTATCATGGGCGTAATCGTCGGTGTCGCGGCGCTTATCACCGTCATTGCCGTTATGGATGGCGCGCAACACGATTATCTGGCCAAACTGATCGATCAATATGCGCACCTGGAAGTGTGGCAATTTGATGAGGCGGGCGCGCAACGCCCGGGGGAAAATTACGACGCCGTTCGTAAAATCATGGATCAGGACCCGGAAGTGCTGGGCGCATCGCCCGTGCTGCAAGGATTCGCCATGCTCAAACGCGATGCGAAGTTTGACAACATGGCATCCATTCGGCCCGTTCAGATTTATGGCATCGACCCCAAGTTGGAAGAAAAAGTTTCCAAAATAGTAATGCAGCCCAAGGTGCTCAAAGAGGGTGAGGTCGATCTGGACCCGCCATTGCAAGGTACCAAAGACCCGGGCGACCACGAGATTGTTATCGGCTGCGAACTGGCCAAACTCATGCGGTTGGGTCTGGGTGATGAAATTTATGCGATAACCGGAAAGGTTGCGCACACGGCAAATGGCATTGTCCCCAAGCAATCCAAACTCCGCGTGGCCGGGATTTACAAATCCGGCGTCTACGACATGGACTCGAAGGTGGCGTACACCTCGCTGAAAACCTCGCAAGACTTGCAAATGATTGAGGACGAAGTGACCATGATCCACGCGCGATTGAAAGACCCGTACCGCGCGGACATCGTCAAGGCTCACATTCAGGACGTGTTGGAAACCAAATTTAACAAGCGCTATATCACGCGGTCGTGGGGTGAGTTGCAACCGGAATTCTTCCGGGCACTCTTTCTCGAAAAACTGGCCATGTACATCATTTTGATGCTGATTGTCATCGTGGCTGCGCTCAATATCATCTCCACCCTAATTCTGATCACGATGGAAAAGACGCGACAGATCGGGATTCTCCGCGCGATTGGCGCTTCCCGCCGGATGATCGCCCGCATCTTCCTGATTCAAGGCGCGTTGATCGGGGTGGTGGGAACCGCAAGCGGAACGTTAATCGGGTTCCTGATCTGCTACATTCTCAAATATCACATCCCGAAGACACTGATCCCGGAAGCCATCTACGGACTGAACGGCATGCCCGTGTTGATTCAATGGGACACGGTTCTTACCATTGCAGCCTTATCCATCGGTACCTGTCTGTTAGCATCCATCATCCCGGCTTACGGTGCCGCCCGCATGAAAATAGTGGAGGCTTTGTCGCATGACTAACAACGAACTGTTGCGCGTAGAAGGACTGGTTAAAACCTATCACGATGGCGAGCGCGAACTGAAAGTGTTGCGCGGCGTGGACTGTACCTTCCGTCGCGGGGAAGCGGTCGCGATTGTAGGCCAGAGTGGTTCGGGCAAGAGTACCCTGCTGAACCTGATCGGCACGCTGGATCGCCCGACCTCCGGGAAAATCGTGCTGGATCATGAAGACCTGGCCACTTTGCCCATGCCGAAATTGAACCAGATTCGGCGTGAACGCCTCGGTTTTATTTTCCAATTTCACCACCTCCTGCCGGAATTTCGGGCGTGGGAAAACGTGGCAGTGCCCGCATGGATCGCGGGCACGTCACCCTCGCAAGCCAAAAAAAAGGCGCTGGAAATGCTAGACCGCGTCGGGTTGTCCGAACGCGCCAGCCACATCCCCAGCAAAATGTCCGGAGGCGAGCAACAACGCGTTTCGTTGGCGCGGGCGCTGATGAACGATCCCGATGTGATTCTGGCGGATGAACCGACCGGCAATCTGGACGTTGAAACCAGCATGCAAGTGATTGATATTTTGTGGAAGGCCACACGCGACCGCGACCGCCTGCTGGTAATCGTAACCCACGAGCCATCTATTGCCGCGCATGCCGACCGCACTATGACCCTGCGGGAAGGTAAGTTGATCAGTATCACCAACAAGGAAAATGCGTAGTCGTGCTGGGACTCCGGCACCCAAAGTAACACCTTTCAATACGGCTCTCGTGTCCCTTTTGTCCCTGCTGTCTTTTATGTCCTTTGTTTTTTGAAAAGGACGCAAAGGGCGGCAAGGACAAAAGGGACAACTTTTTATGAGAACCTGTGTGAAAAGAAGTTTCGCCCT
>DNPO01000358.1:0-1228 GCA_003501375.1 Candidatus Sumerlaeota bacterium
TTTTGCGATAGGACACTTCGGTCTGTTCGACTTTTTCAGACGCGCTAAAGGTCTCTTCCAGCACCTTGCCCGTAGTCATGCTTTTAATTTTGATGCGCACAAACGCACCGCCCTTGCCGGGCTTAATGTGGTGAAACTCCACAATGTTCCACACATCTTCTTTAAACGTGAGTTTCATACCATTCGAAACTTTTTGAACGGGGATCGCCACCATTGCGACAATAGTCTCCTTTTGTTTCCCGATAGACCGGGTTCACCCTCAAGCGCCCCCAGACAAAGTGTGAGGCGCAAAACATTTTATTGTAGGGGGCTTTTTTCAAGTTTTCAACTGGATTTTGCACACTCGCCAATTTCATATTTTCTTGACAGGAAGGTTTCTTCTGCGCAATATGAATCTTGGAGTCTCTTGACTCGGCAGAACCCTTGCAAATTTATAACCTTCGGAAGAAACCCCGTGAACGATTTGTCCCCCAAAGGTCTCGACGCGGCACTGGCAGCGGTTCCACACGCAACGCCTCTTGCCACCACAGTGCGCCACTACCCCATCCTGTTGGGGTTGGAAGGCCCGCTCCAAGGGCACCGTTTTATCCTCAATAAACAAATGGTTACCGTTGGGCGCGACATGTTGGCCGATATAGTCCTGCGTGACAACAAAGCCGCCCGCGTACATGCCCGCGTTACTTACGCGAACATCGCTCAACGCGACGAAGCCCCCCTGTGCCGCGTATACGACGCGGGAAGCGAAACGGGGACCTTTGTCAATCAACTGCAAGTTCCGGTTAGCGGGCAGTTGCTCGCAGATCAGGATCACATCCAAGTAGGAAAAACCATTTTTGGCTTTTATATTCGCGATGATGAGCAAACCCAAGGCGATCAACACCAGCCATTGGACATTGCCGTCAACAACGACCCCGAAACTGGTCTGCTGCAACACCGCGTGTTTGAGCGCATCTACCCGCGCGAATTTGAACGCGCCCGACGCTATCGACGCGATCTCAGTTTAATGTTAATCGCAGTTGAAAACCTGGCCCAAATCAAAGACCAGTACGGCAGCCCCGCACGTATTATGGTCTTGCGGCGGGTGGGCCAAATATTGCAAAAATCTTTCCGCTCCAGCGACGTGGTTGCCCGGCATGATGCCGCCGACGTCATTGCATTGCTTCCAGAAACACCGTTGGACAATGCACTGATCGCGGCCCAGCGTATCATTCAAAAAACGCAAAAATTA
>DNPO01000358.1:1543-3196 GCA_003501375.1 Candidatus Sumerlaeota bacterium
GCCATTCAAAGAGACCTTTTCTCTGGAGAAGACGTTTTGCACCGTTGCGAAAAATCTCTTCAAATCGCCCGTGAGCATGGGGTAAATGAAGTATATGCGTTAGACCTCGAAGCCCCGGACGAAAAGCAATAGCATAAAAAGCAACAAAACCCATTTTTAGACAGGATTTACAAGAATTCACAGGATTTTAAAATCTTGTAAATCCTGCCTAAAAATGGGTTTGCTTTACAACTTATTTCCCGCTACCCCACCGACTGGCAGCCGCAATCCCCCCGCACAGTCCAAACAAGTGCCCCTGCCAGGAAATGCCCTGTTGAAAGGGCCGTATGCCAAAAATCATCCCTCCGTAAAGAACCACCACCAGAATGGCAATCAGCCCCGAAACAAACCGCCCATCGTACCAAGCACGCATAATCAAATAGCCAAAGTACCCAAAAATTAAACCGCTCGCCCCCACATGAACGGTACCGGACGGCGCAGCTAACCATGTTCCCAATCCGCACACCAGCATGATGCACAGGCTAACAATCGCAAATTCCTTGACACCACGGCACAACACCAAGCCTCCCAAAATCAAAAACGGCACCGTATTGGAAGCCACGTGAGAAAAATTGCCGTGCAAAAACGGCATAAATACAATTCCACGCAACCCCAGCAATCTACGCGGAAGCACACCCAGCCCGTTTGCCAGTCGGTGGTGAAAAAGAGCCGTATCAATAAAGGTGATGGCCCAAACAAGCGCAACAAAGCCCCCCAGCACACAGAGGAAAGTTTTAAAGTCGGGAGTACGTTCGGTCTTTGGCATGAGCCGTAATGTACCCAAACCCCGTGCGGAAGGCAATAGACATTTGATAGACCCTTGCTTACTATTACAAAATGACTAAAAACACACTATTTCTGTTACACATTCACATATTTCTGTAAAAAAACCTTTCGAAAAAGCCCGCCATTTGGTACGCTCTGACCGTAATTGAGCAAGATGCACACGGCTTATTCCGCACCTCAAACTTACTACGCTCGAACGGTACCCCATCATGCCACATAGATTTATCCGCGAATTCCTGAAAAATCCCCGTACGATGGGAGCACTCGCTCCCAGTTCCCGCGCGCTCGCTCGCGAAATGGCCATCCAATCCGAAGTCCACAAAGCCGGTGTTGTTGTGGAATTTGGCCCCGGTTCCGGCTCCATTACTCGCGAAGTCGTTGCACGCAAAACAAACGACGCCATTTTCTTTGCTATCGAAATGAACCCGCGCATGTGCGAAGTCTTTCGCCACCGCTTCCCTGAGGTAGAAATTTTTGAGGACTCCGCGGAAAACGTCAAAGCGCTGTTGCAGCAAAAAGGCGTCGAGAAAGCCAATAGCATTGTCAGCAGCCTGCCTTGGGCGGCATTTCCGTCCGAATTACAGGACAAGTTGCTCGGCGCAGCGTTCGACGTGCTGGAACCCGGTGGTATCTTCACCAGTTTTGCCTACTTGCAGGGGATGTTACTGCCCGCCGGACAACGTTTCCAGAAACGCCTGGAGTCGCTCTTCCCGCAAGTGAGCAAATCACGCATTGTCTGGAGAAATCTGCCCCCTGCCTTTGTATACCGCTGCGTAAAATAAGCCCAGGGACTGTTGCAAAAGATTTCTTTGGAGTGCGGCAGCATGA
>DNPO01000224.1 GCA_003501375.1 Candidatus Sumerlaeota bacterium
TAACAAGTGAGTGAGTTTGCTTAAATATCCAAAACGTTTCTTTTAAATTCCGCGAGATCACGCCACACCAACTGCCGCACGAGTATGAGACACTGCCCCCTGACGCGGTTAAACACCGAACGCATCGGTAAAAAATAACCCCAAACGACGTCAGTATCTGAAAAAACGATGTACGGAAAAATCAGCGCTGCGAAGGTATGTTTAATTCCCCCCTTTTTCAAAAACCCTGAATTATTAGCACAAACGAGGTTCAACCTCTACAGAAAAATAACTACCTTCTAATGCCGGGTGCTCCATCCGCCAGAGCAAACGTTCCACTGTCTTTTTCCCAATTTCCTCAGCACGCAAATCAATGGATTTTGGGCGTGGGTCTAAGCAATTAAGAATGGGGATTTCGTTATGGCAGGAGATGATTTCAATATCCTTACCAATCTGAACCCCCAACTTTTTCAAATGGCGGTACACGTATACAGTCAAGGCATCGCTGGTAACAAACCATCCGGTTGGAAGGGGAGTACTGTTCAAAATACGTTGAAGCCCTTCTATCATACGATCTTCAAACTCTTGGTTGTTTTCAATGATTCCACCGTCGCTGTCGCATTCTATAGACTCAAACACCGGGGAATTGGCAGAACCTGCCCCACTGTTTGCCATGCTAAGAAAAACGCTGGAACGTTCCCATAGCCAAGATTCTAAGCCTGAGGTTGAAACACAGGCAAGGCGTTGGTGACCTTGTGCAAGGAGATATTGTGCCGCCAGCATCCCAACCGTTTTGTTATTGGGTTTTACGCGATCACCAGGCAAATGCACTTCCGGCATGCTCATCAGATAAACTACGGGATAGGGACGTAGCATTTCAATCGTTGCTTGGGGGACATCAACCAAATTGGGCCACACAATAACGCCATCGACCTTATGTTGTGCAAGCAGCGAATGAGAATTGTCCAGTGTATTTTGAATGAGATACAAGCCACGCTCCGACAGGGTGGAAATAATTCCATGCAACACACTGTTCAAAAGGGGCGCGCGCGTCATGCTTTCCAATTTACTGGCTGGACACAAAAGAGCAACCTTGCCTCTTAGAGCACGGCGCTGTTTAGAAATCGGGGCTGAAGGGGCAAACCCCAATTCCTTTATTGCTTGTCGCACACGCATAACAGTATCCGGGTGTACTGAGCGCTTATTAATAACGCGGGAAATGGTAGCTTCCGAAACACCCACCCACTGTGCCACCATGGCAGCTGTAACCGTGGGGCCACTCGAATCAACAAAGGGGGAGAAACCATCCACAGCACTTTCCGCGAGATATTTATTTTCTGGTACGCTTAACGATTTCATTCGCGGACTATAACCCAATTCTCGCATGGCTTCCCTGACGCGCTCGACAG
Source organism: Candidatus Sumerlaeota bacterium (assembly GCA_003501375.1). GTDB lineage: Bacteria > Sumerlaeota > Sumerlaeia > UBA8349 > UBA8349 > UBA8349. The sequence goes on from DNPO01000224.1 coordinate 1,389, forward strand.
TTTTCCGGCCAACTACACGCGGGTTGTTGATTACGCGTGAAACCGTCGGTTGCGAAACCCCAGCCTTTAAAGCGACCATAGTGGAAGTTACCCGTTGTTTTGTCGTTTCTTCAGCGTCCATTCGGAAATTCCCCAAGGCTCATGGTTTATCCTGCCCAAAACGAAAATGCTACCCTATTGCTTTTTTGTAAAATCCGATAGTACCATTATCCGTTTCAAACAATACCATTTTGCGTCAAATTACAGAGCAATGTGCTTTCTGTACAAAGTTCGCAGATCAGGGTGTCAAGACAAGTGAAAAAACAACACTTCAACGTATGGTGTTGTATTTCCGCAGATAGAAAGTCCAAAGATATTAACGGTGGGGAAGCATAAGGTGCAATCTTAACCAGAATTGTTTCGTTTGTCGTTAAGACAATCTTGCCTCTTTGGGGTGTTTTTCACGCCATTCCCGGGGACTCATGTTGTGGAGCGAGCGGAAAACGCGGAAAAGATGCCTCGGGCGGGTAAAACCAGTGCATTCTGCGATTTCAACCATTGTCATATTTGTTGCAAGCAGCAATTGTTGCACCTTTTCCATTCGCGTACGCAAAATTTCTTTTTGGATGGAATGCCGCATTTCCTCTAAAAAGGCGCGTTCCAGCGAGCGACGCGATAGGTTTATCGCATCTGCTATATCGTTAACGGATAAATTGCTTCTTTGGTAGTTATCCCAGATGAACTGGAGTGCTTTGGCGACTTGGGTGTTGTGTACCGCAAGAATATCTGTGCTTTTACGCGTCACCACACCTTTAGGTCGAATCCGCAAAACTTCGGCAGGTGGTTTTTCGCCACTTATTAAACGATCCAGGAGAGCAGCCCCTGCGTAAGCCATTCCTTCCAAATCGTTAATAACACTACTAAGGGGCACGGAGGCGTTTTCGCAGATGATTGGATGGTTGTCCACACCAATTATCGCCACTTCTTCGGGAACCAACCATCCTGCATTCTGACATATCTCCAGCAAAGTGGCTGCGATACAATCGTTATAGCAAAAAATACCAACAGGGCGCGGCAATTGTTTCAGTGAATCCAGTAACTGGTGGTGTACATCTTCCGGTTTATAAGCAACGGGTTGCTCAGATGGGGCTAGTTTTCTCGTAAATGACAGTTCAATAGCGGTTTTCCCATGTTGCTGCAATGTATCCTGAAAACCGGCCAACCGTTCCACGCCGATCATATTATTTGTGAAGGACAAGTAGGCGAAATTTTTAAAATTTCGTGCAATCAGGTGTTCTGCGGCCAATTGGCCTATTTCCATATTGTTCGCATCCACGCGTGGCAGATCGAGATCGGAACGCATGGAGGTCAGTTCCACCTTGGGCAGAGGACTTTGTGTAAGAAAATTGGCTAGTTCACTCCAATACTTGCAGTACGAAATAACACCATCGCCCTGCCAATTATGCGGAATGCGAGCGGTGTAGATTATGTCGGTTGCCAAATCCCAATTATGCGCGTTGGCATATCGCACAATTCCTCGATAAAATTCATGGTGCGAGTCCGTGAGCGCGACCAAAACAGTGCGTTTACACGACATGAGAGCCATCCTTTAGCAAAAAATATTGACGCGAACCACGGTTTAAAAAAACGTAATCACGTAGCAGATTCTCCCAAATGTTTCGCCATAATGCAACAATTTTGACACGCTAATCACAGGATACTTCAACGGCTCTTGAATGTTCTAATTTGCGACACTGTGTCCGAGCGGCATCCCGCAAGGAATGCACAATAATATGAGGGAAATTTAGCACAGAATACAGATGAAAGATAGAAAATATTTCATCATGATTGGTGAAACCCCAGGAGAGTTTCAATGTTAAGAGGTTCCTCTTCTTTGGAGTGCGGCAGCATGATGCCGCTTTGCCGTTGCGCGACATGTCGCGCGGTGTTTCTTTTGCTTTTCTGCCATTTTTTCTCGGGAAAACAAGCAATCAACACAAACAAACGGCACACGACATGTCGTGTAACGGCAAAGCGGTGTCATGCCACCGCACTCCAAAGCAGCCATATTGGGTGACTTTGAAACTCTCCTGGGTGAAACCCTTAAATTTCTTAGAGCCTGTGTGAGAAGTAGGTGCCGCCC
>DNPO01000478.1 GCA_003501375.1 Candidatus Sumerlaeota bacterium
TACAACCGCTACGCGGTTGAACTGCGAATACAAAAGAAACGATAGGCTACGGGTTTCATTGAAATGCCCCAAGCACTATGGAGAGAAAAACAACCCACACCATTGCCTATTGCCTTTCTCTTACTCTTGAAACAACGGTTCCACAATACCGCGGATCGACGCGGCAACAGCGGCCACGCTGCGATTGCCGTTGACGGGAACAAACCCGTATTTATGTTCCATCCGCGTGAATTCCTTCTGCACCATGCGCTGATACTTATTGAAACTATCGAACCGATCGTGCGACAGCGCAATGTCCATGCCCGATTCCCAGTAGTCCAGTTCCAGGTTTTTCGCGATGTTGCGGAGCACCAACTCGCGCAGCGACACGCGCAGGTAAATCACCAAGTCGGGCACGAGCGCAATGCCGTAAAGCGACTCGACCCAACTCCGGTCTGCGCCACGCACCAAGTCACGCGCCATCAGCGTGTAAATATAGCGGTCGGCCAACACGACGTACCCCGCGCGGAGGGCCGGAATCATCACATTTTCGAGTTGGTCGGCAAAGTCGGTGGCGTAGAACAGGCTGAGCGTGGTGGCACTGAGAATGTTGCCCTCTTTGGCTTGGTTCAGTTCGTTGGAAACTAACATGGAACGATTGAGGCCGATATTGACGGTGGCGTGTCCGTGCTGCTCCAACCAATCAGTCAGGATGCGCGTTTGGCCGGAACGACCGGAACCATCTGCACCTTCAATCACGATGAGTTTGCCGGGCAGTTCGTCCGATTTCACACCGGGCAGCGGCGTGCCATAGAATTTTTTCGAATCCGTTTTGATGGCGCGAACGGAAGGCTTGCTTACTTTTTTGGGAGTGTCCGCAGCGGGACGGGTAGGTTGGCGAACCACGATTAGTTCCTCCCCTTGTGAATTTTGTACTGGGCCAGGTCCACGCGCTCGCTCACCAGATTGCGTACATACTGCTGCTGGTCTTCGATACTTTGTGTCGCGTCGATCATCTCGAATTTGTATTCCTTGGCCAGTTGCAAATACTGTTTGTGAATGCGGCCCTGGAAAATACGGAAACTCTCGTACGGATCGGGCGAAAGATTCAGGTCCATGCCCGCTTCGTGGAATTTCAGTTTGGGACGTCCGCTCAGAATACGATCCAGCGCGGTTTGCAGCGGCACATTAAAGAAGAAAGTCATATCCGGCACTTTGGCAAAACTGTACAGGTTGCGCAACCACTGCTGGTCGCACTGGCGCACGGAGTCGCGGGCAAACGCGGTGAAAATATAGCGGTCGGCCAGCACGATGTAGCCCGCGCGGAGCAGCGGCTGAATCTGACGTTCGTAGCGATCGGCAAAGTCGGTGCTGTGGATGAGCGAGAAAGTGGTGGGCGTGAGGAGTTGGGACTTCTTGCCTTTTTTTGTGGCATTCTTCACCATTTCGGACGAGTTCCACTCCGTGAGAAAAACGCGGTAGTTTTCCAGTTCCAGCCAGCGTTTCAGCAGGTAGAGTTGGGTTGATTTGCCAGAGCCGTCTAAGCCCTCCACGGCGATCAGAAGTCCCGGCGCGAGCGCGGGTTTTCTTGGATCCTCCGGCTCAATGGGTTTTCGTAAAGTCTGCTTCATGGGTTCCCCCCTTGTTAAATGGCACCGTTGGTTCCCTGTTGAGATCCGGCGCTTACGACCAATGAGTATGACACGGGACTATGGGATTTTCTACCATCTTAATTGTTAGGATTGTGTTAGGGCGTGCGCCATACTTACTTACTAATCGAAGGCTCCGCCTTTTTCCCTGTCGCGTCTACCGTAAACGGATAGAGAAAAACGCGCCCGCGTAAGGCCTGAAAAAACCCCGTGATGCAAAAGGCCGCGTAGGCGATAAACAATACCGTCAAGGTTGCATTAATGCCCTGCTCCATCCAGCCAAAAATACGATCTGCAACCGTAATTGTTAATAGAGTCGCCAATACCTCGCGGAGAATATGATTGAGCAAATATAGGAAAGATAATGGGATCACGCAAAGCAAAAATAGAAATTGAAAATGGATTCCCTGTCGTGCATGGAAACAGATCGCGCGACTGGTTTCACGGTAGAGAAAATAGATGAGTGCATCCACCGCCAGCGCCCAAACGGGGATGACGGTAGAGAGGTGGCAAAGGGCAACAACGCCACGTTCGCCCGGAGGCATCAGGCGGGTTAGATAGTCGGGAGTCGGGTGTTCAGGTTTCATAACAAATCGCAACGTATTGTGCGACGATTCCGCCGGGAAATCAAGGGAATTGCGTGGACGAAAAAACTTGCAAACCAGAGGGCGAAAGCGTTACAATACAGTCGGTGTAAGAGCCAAAGCCTCCTTCTAAAATTACTCCAGTTTTTCCTCGTGGTTTACAGCGTGCAGTTCCGGCGTCTGGAGTCTTTTTCAAAAGAGGTGTAGAAAGGAAGCACGCACGTTGTTGGGGAATGCCATAGAGGTGGCAGGGATACATAGAGATGATAAGCGCTATTTCCTCCAGCGTCTCTTCAGCAACTGGCATCGCCGCTTATGCCACATGGGCGAAGGTAGGAAGACAAGCGCAGTCGGGATCAGCGGTTGCAGTTCCGGCATCGTCCCACAATACCGTAGCATCCACTTCCGGTAGTGAGTTGGACAGCGCTGTAAACGACTCGCAAACCGACGCTACCACAAGCAGCGCCTCAGCAGATGCGGCGTCGGACCAGAGTACGGGTGAGAGTAGTGGTAGCACGGCAGGAAACGATGGACTCACCCAGGATGAGCAGAGCGAGGTCACAGAACTTAAGCAGCGCGATGAGGAGGTGCGCACGCACGAACAAGCGCACCAGAGTGCAGGCGCGGGCTTGACCGGAGCAGTCTCTTACACCTACCAAACTGGCCCGGATGGCAAGCGTTACGCGGTCGGCGGCGAAGTATCGATTGACACCAGTCCGGTACGTAACAGTCCGAGCCAGACCATCCGGAAAATGGAACAGGTCATCGCGGCAGCGCTTGCTCCCGCGGACCCTTCCGGTCAGGACCGCGCCGTTGCGGCGCAGGCAGGCAGCACCATTGTAGCGGCAGAAATGGAGTTGGCATTGCAAAAGAAGAATACCAACAGTTCCAGTTCAACAGGTAGTACGATTAACACGGTCGCGTAGGATAAGGACAGTTTCCCGGTCGCGTCGGCGATGAAAAGCCAGACACACGGAACGCAGGACGACGCTCCTGACAGAGTTTCGGGCAAGGTAGGTGATTTTCGAAGGACACGCCCGCTCCGTCAGGAGCGTTTTGCGTTCACGGCAAAATTGCAATTCAGCCGCTGCGGTCAACGCCTTTATTTCTGTCCCAACTTTTCAACCAAATCCGGGCGCACTTCGCGTGTGCGTTCCAGCGCGCGTTCATAGCGCCATTCCTGAATTTTCGCATGGTGTCCGCCAAGCAAAATTGATGGCACGGTCATGTCGCGGTATACCTCGGGCCGCGTGTAGTGCGGGTGGTCAAAAATTCCGTGCATGAAGGATTCGTGCACGGCGGATTCGTCGTTACCCAGCACACCGGGCATGAGACGCGCCACGGCATCGGTCAGAATGGCTGCGGGCAATTCGCCGCCGGTGAGCACGTAATCGCCGATTGAAATTTCGCGATCGAACAGAATGCGCGCGCGTTCGTCCACTCCTTCGTAATGACCACAGACCAAGATAAGATGTTGGGCATGTTCGGAAAGATCAATCGCAATGCTTTGCACAAATGGTTGGCCCTGCGGCGTCAAATAAATAACCTGAGTTTCTGGGAAATTTTCGTCTGCAGATTTCAGGGCTTCGATTGCGCGGAAAAGCGGGTCGCACATCAGCACCATGCCTGCACCACCGCCGTAAGGCGCGTCGTCCACCTTGCGGTGTTTGTCCAAGGTGAAGTCGCGCCACTGCACCAGATTGATTTCGATCAATCCGGCCTTATGCGCACGGCCCAAAATGCTGTGTTCCAAGAAACCCGCGAACATTTCCGGGAACAGGGTGAGAATGTCTATTTTCAATGCTATGCCGATCTTTTAAGCAGGGAATGGGGAACGGGGCAGAAGGATGAACATGGTAGGGGTTTCATCCCTCTGCCTTTAGTCCCTGTCTTACAACCCGCTGCCAAATGGCGTTGATGCCGTGGCTTTTTCCATGATAGAGGCGGGCAGCACCGCAATGGCGTCAATCTCGACCAACGCGCCCTTGGGCAATGCGGCAACCTCGACCGTGGTGCGAGCCGGGGGTTCGAAATTGAAAAATTCCTCGTACACCTCGTTCATCATGTCGAAGTCGAGCAACGTGGTCAGGTAAACCGTCGTCTTGACCACGGAGTGCGTACCGCCGCCGGCAAATTCGAGAATGGCCTTCAGGTTTTTCAACGCTTGGCGGGTTTGACCGCTGATGTCCGGATCGGTCAATTGGCCCGTTTTAGGATCGAGCGGAATTTGGCCGGAGAGGTACAGCATGTTGCCAACTTTGACCACGTGGGAATATGGCCCGACGGCTTTGGGGGCGGTGGGGCAGGAAAGAACGATTTTGTCAGCCATGAGAGGGGTTCGCTTTCTGGAGGTTCCGAGTTTGCAATCAACCTGCGTCTTTAACTAACAGGTTTCAGGGCAAAAATCCAGCCTGAAAAACATTTTCAACGGAGTGAAGCGATCCAGTAATCAGGGATGCACCAACAGGTGCATGGAGCCGTTTTCGGCCACTTCTTTCAAACGCCCAACTTGAATCTCGTCGTTGACCTGTTTGGCAAAGTCCACGCGGGAGTAAAAGAAGGCGCTGGCACCGGGTTCAAAAAATATTTTGACACGTTTTTCGCGCAGGGTTTTGAAAAAAGCATCCGCTTCCTTGAAATAAAACATATCGGTAAAACCCGTGGCGTACGCCCCGCGGGTTTGTGTCTCGGCATAGTACACTCCCTGGTTTCCCGAAATAATCAACACCTCTTCGCCCGGCTGGGTGTGCTGGTGCAGAAAAACCAGATTGCGCGGAACGCCCACATCGGTAATTTTGGGCGTGTCCACCAAGTTTTTCTGGAGGGTTGCCAGCATCAGGGGCAGGTCGCCCAGCGCGCTGAAAATACCCGCGCAGAAGAGCGGCGATACCGCGGCGAGAAAGAGCGCGGTGTGGGGCAGGCGCTTGTTGCATCCGCGCTGGCGGGTAAAGGCGCTCCAGGCGTCATCCGCAAAAATCGTCAGGAGGAAAAAGACTTCTTTGCTTGGACCCCATAGCCCGGCGTCGTGACTGCGCCCCTGGTACATGACGAAGGAACCAACCCCCAACACACTGAAGAAAACTACCAGCAGGGTGCGTGGAGTAACCGTTCGGTTTACTAGGGCACGCGACCCCTGAAGCAAGCCCCAGGCGTATGCCAATGCGAGAAAATTCCACGGGTGCAGCAGCGGCATAGGGAGCATGACATACCCGTTTTTATAAACGGTATACGTGCTGAGGTACAGGCGATAGTCTGGGAACTGCCCGTAAAATAAACGCGTAAGCAGGGAGTAAGCCGTGACCACGAGCGCAAACACGAGCGCAAATTTCAAGGTGTGAAGCGCAATGTTACGGGCGGCATTTTTCCAAGACTCCCCGCTGATTTCGCGATACGCCAACAGGCACCACCAACTGGCGGAAATAATTACTCCAGTTTCCAAGTTCCACAGGGTCGCCATGCCGCAGAGAATAAAAATGGGGTAATAGAGGCTGCGCACGTTCTTCATCACATGCAACGCGCCCAACCACAAAATTAACGCGGGAAAAATGGTCCGCAGCGGATACGCCTGAAAATATGGATCGGGTTCGGGGGTAATAAGTTGCGCCAGAGCGGTGTAATACGCGACCAAGGTGATGCCAAGCAGGAGGATAAAACGGCTCTGCACCAGCAAGCGCAAAAAACCGAAATACGCGGCAAAGGTCAGCGCCAGCAAGACACCCATGAGCGCGGTAAACTTCACCACGCTGAGTCCGGTCAACGCAAAAACAGGAACGAGGAACATGGGGTAAAGCCCATAGGTGTTGCGAAAGCCTTCCGTCAAAAGCGCATGGCCCGCGCATGCCTGCGCCTGAGAAGCGAAGACGGCGTTGAAGTGGAAGGAGTATCTGGCAGCGTCAGTAACTGCCGATGGGGTGAAGATAGCCAGCAAAACAAGAAACACGAGCAAAAGCGCGTACCACGCCCACTGGAGGGCGGAAGTCAAGCGTGGCGCTTTGAGCGACAAACGTGGACGAACGTACAAAGTTAGGAAGAGGAACAGGGGGTAGCCCAACAGAAAGTAAAGAATGGGGTGACGCCAAGCATACAGGTCGTTGGTGTAATACTGGAAGAGGGCCATGTCGCCTGGTGCAGGACGGCTGAACGTAGCCAGTGCTAGTGCAAGCAGCCCGAGAGTGAGCAGTGTCAGAGAAATTCCATAGAAATACGCGATCGTTTTTGGGGCGCATTTTTTCAGGGCATTTTGTAGCAGGCGGTAAAAAAACAGGAGGAGAAAGGGCGCGGTGACTGCTGCCAAAACGAACAAGTTTTTCTCCAAAGGCTCTGGTCGAAACTCGGTTGTTTGCAAAAGGGATTCCCGCGCAGCAAAGTCGAGAGCGGGCTGGAGATTCGGGTGGTAAATGGCGACGACGCCGCAGGCCAATAAAACAAAGGTCAAAGTGTAAAGTACAACGGCTCCCCAGGAGGCGAGGAAGTCGGTTTTGCTGGAGGTCATGCGTAATTTCTTTCACAAATTCAGATTTTTAGTTTCCACTCCGGTGCGTAAAATCCATTCCTAAATTCAACTCACCGACGAAGAGCGTATCGAAATTTACGTGCTTTTGAAAGCCCAAATCCCGAAACGCACAATGGGTAAATTCTACCGGGTGTCAAAAACTCGATTATCTTGCATTTCGCGTTTTTAAAAACAACGCCCATTGCAAAAGCAAAGAACCCTTGGCAAACCAAGGGTTCTTTGCTTTTGCGTGGGGTATTTTTTTAGATGCTGTAATGCAGCACGGGAACATCCCGCGTCTTTTCCCAGCGCTCCACCAAACTGCCAAATGTTACCGAGTCGTATACTCCGGAAATGGCATCTTCCACTCTACGCCACAATTCCTGGAAAACTCGCTCTTCTTTGCTGGCCGTTTCTTTTTTCTTGGTTTCCGGGGGAATAACTGGCCCCTGGATGAAACGAATCACCTCTCCCACCATCAGTTTCTCCGGCGGACGCACCAGGTAATAACCGCCCTCACTCCCGCGTTGTGATCCCACAAACCCCCCTTGTTTCAATTGACTCAGGATGACTTCCAAGAACCGCGGCGGGATCGATTGGGCTTTCGCAATATCTGCTATTTTTATCGGGCCGGATTTTTGATTGTATTGTAGAGCCAGTTCAAAGACTGCTCGCATCGCATAATGGCATTTTTGGGTGATTAACATATATATCCTCACTATTCCAGTCGACATGATACAGTGCTGGGGTTTTTGTGTCAAGAAATCTTGCCATTTAGCTCTGTAACCCATAATCCCATAAA
>DNPO01000419.1 GCA_003501375.1 Candidatus Sumerlaeota bacterium
CCGATTGAACTGCTCGCACGCATGAAGGAATGGTTACTGAACGATCAGGAGTGGTTGCAGATTCTGCCGCTGGCGCAAACCCGCGTGGAAAAACTCAGCGACATCATTCCAATGGCAGCGTTCTTTTTCGCTGACCAGGTAAGTTACGATCCCGCTGCGTTGGTACCGAAAAAGGTTGTTATCGAAGAAGGCAAAACGCCTGCCGATTTGGCCGAGGTAACTGATCTGACACCGGGGTTCCAGATTGCGCGACTCATTCGCATTGCGCTTTGGGAATTTGAAAAAGTACGACAGTGGAACGCCGAAACCGTACAGGGCGTGCTGACGCGTCTGGCGGAAAAAGAAGGCGTGAAAATGCGTGATATGATGCCCGCGTTCTTCACCGCTGTTACTGGATCGCCCACCTCCGTGCCGCTGTTTGATGCCATGGCGATTCTCGGCAGCGACATGTCGCGTCGTCGTCTGAATACCGCGCTCGAAACCCTCGCCACCGCCGGGCATGTTCTCTCCGGGAAAAAGTTGAAGGCGCTGGAAGGCTACTATGCCACCGCGTATGGAGTGAATGACTAAGTTGCATCGGGAAAGGTCAGAACAAACGCCATGCTCAAATATTTGAAAATGACCAATGTTGGGCCTGCTCCTGAGATGGAATTGGAACTGGGCGACCGTCTCAACATCCTAACCGGGGATAATGGGTTGGGGAAGAGTTTTTTGCTCGACATTGCCTGGTGGGCCTTGACGAATAGTTGGCCTGCCGAGATAAACCCAAAATTACCAACCGGAAAAAAAGCATTGCCTAGTGGAAGTGGTCATGCGGGAATCAAAGCCACCTATGTTGGCTACTTTCCACATAGGGATAACGGCGAAACAAGAGAAAAGCATGGTAACGCCAGTTGTACTGCCACGTACCGACATAACTCTGGGTGGCTCAGAGCTATGTCGAATTCTATAAACGCTAGTCTTGTTTTGTATGCCTTGCCGGACGGGAGTTTCGCCGTATGGGATCCGGCTCGCAACCGTGATGAGGAACGAGCAGCATATGTTTTTAGCCAGAATGAGGTTTGGGATGGACTTACCGGGCCGGCCGGGACATCGCGTTGCAATGGGCTTATCAACGACTGGGCAAACTGGTACAGAGAATCCAATGGACAAGCTTACCAAAATCTGGTTGCGGTTTTGGATGCGTTATCCCCTTCTCCTGAAGAAAAATTGGTACCTGGGGAGTTAACCCGTATTAGTTTGGATGATGTCCGAGATATACCTACCATTCGTATGCCGTACGGACAAAACGTTCCATTAGTACATGCATCTGCAGGGATGCGCCGCATTATTGCATTGGCGTATATTTTAGTGTGGGCTTGGGAAGAACATCAAAAGGCATCAAAATTTCTTGACACGGTACAGGCGGATCGAATTATTTTCATTGTTGATGAAATCGAATCTCACCTTCATCCTCGTTGGCAAAGATGTATTTTACAGGCCCTTTTGTCTGTTACAGAAAGAATTGCCCCGTCAGTTCAGACCCAGATGATCGTTACCACTCATTCTCCATTGGTCATGGCATCGCTGGAACCGGTCTTTGATTCTGCAAAAGACGCTTGGTTTGATTTAGATTTAAAAGGCTCCGACGTTTGTTTGACACGTCGGGAATTTGAAAAACACGGCGACGTTTCCAATTGGTTGACCAGCGAGGCGTTTGATTTGAAAAGCCCGCGAAATATCGATGCGGAAGGACTCATAGAAAAAGCGTCTGCTTTGCTGGACAAGCAATCGCTCACACAAGAAGAAGTACAGAAGATGCGCGAGCAATTGATTTCCTCTCTTGATTGCAAAGACCCGTTCTTGTTTCGCTGGCGAGCGATTTGCGAAAAGAAAGGGCTGTTGCAATGATTCCGGTACTGCCGCAGCCTGCCCCGTCCGATTTTGATACCAAAGTAAGGCTGCCTGGGTTGAAATGGCTAAAGGGGAAGAGTATCCCCCTCAATGCGCCTGCACCTAAAGGAATCGTCTTCAAAGCCTATTGGAGCAAAACACAAAAGGAATTATGGGACGCATATAAGGGGACTTGCGCATATTTATGTATTTATTTTGAATGGCCTTTGGGGGCAAGTTCAACCGATCATTTTGTTGCAAAATCTCAAGATGCCGGCCAAACTTATGAATGGGGGAACTATCGCCTGAGTTGTCTGGGAATGAATCGCAACAAGGGAAAGTTTGATGACATTCTGGATCCCTTTACCATCCAACCCAATACCTTTGTACTCAACTTCGCTTCAGGTAAAGTATCGCCAAATCCCGACCCCGCATTTCAGAGTATGTACCAACAGGCGCAAAAAACAATTGATCGCCTAATATTAAATGATCCAGAGACTCAAAAAATGCGAGTGAAACACTTTGATTATTACCTGACAAAACAAGTTACCGCAGAGTTTTTGCGCAACCACTCGCCCTTTGTCTGGTACGAAGCCCAAAGACAAAACCTGTTGTGAAATAAAGAGTTTCTTTCTGTTAAGATGAAAGCGCCACCATGACCCATCCACATCCCAGCCTTACAGACCCCAATGTTCCAGCCATCTTCGCCTGGATATCCTCACAAACGCCGATGACGGCGCGTGTGATCGACATCGGTTGCGGCGACGGCGCTCTCTTGGCGCGTCTGGCGTCGGAACGCGGAGCACGCAGTACGGGCATTGAATTATCTGAGGACTGCATCGCGCTTGCCGTACAGCGCGGCGTGTCGGTGCATCATGGCAACGTGGAAGAGGGACTCGACCACTATAGCGACCAGTCATTTGACCTCGCAATTTTGTGCAACGCCTTGCAGGAAATGCACCACCCGCACAAGGTGCTGCAGGAGTCGTTTCGTGTGGGTAAACGCGTGCTGATTGTTTTCCCCAACTTCGCGCACTGGAAAGCCCGTTGGCAAATCGCCGTGCAGGGACGCGCTCCGCGTACCTCGACGTTGCCGCACGAGTGGGACACCACGCCCAATCAGCACTTTTTCAGCATCAGCGATTGGGAGCATTTCTGCAAAAAACAGGGGTGGCGCATCGTCGCTTCCTCCTTCTTGTCCAATGGTCGCAAAGTTTCTTTCCTGCCCAATCTTTACGCTGAAATTGGTATGTTTTTGATGGAGGAATAAAGGACGCGCGATGCCCGACGCCAAAAGCCTGAAAAAAGACACGCTCGAACTCAGCAAAATTCTGCCACCGGACGCCCCGCTCGACCGTCTTCTCACCACGCTGGCCAATCACGATGCCGCGGTGCGGATGCTGACGAGCGTTTATCCTTCCACGCATGAAGCCGATATTCGCAAGGCGCTTTCGCAACTGGCCACACTCACCCGCTCGCTCAACGAGTGGGCTACGGCTAAGCCTGCCGCAAAATCTGCCCCGGAAGAATTGACCACCGAAAACGCGGACGTTCCGGCTATGCTGTCGTTTCCAGACCGGGTTGTTTTTGGCTATCCCGGAGCCATTGGAAAATGCAAACGCGTGAAGGTATTTGTGGATGGCGCGTCCAAGGGCAATCCCGGCCCCGCCTATGCGGGGGTGCAAATTACGACCATCGAAGGCGAGCCAGTTTACGAAGCGGGCTTGGCGCTTGGCGAAATGACGAACAACGCTGCGGAATACCACGGGATGCTGCACGCGCTGGAAATGCTGACCGAAAACGGTTGCCCGGAAGCGTACTTTTTTTCCGATAGTATGCTCATGGTGAATCAGATGAATGGCGAGTGGCAGGTGAAGCACCCCGGCATTATGCCGCTGATCCAGCGTGCGCAAGTGCTTCGAAAAAAACTTTCCCGTTTCCAAATCGTCCACGTGCGGCGCGAAAATAACCGCCGCGCCGATGAACTTGCCAACCTGGCTTGTAAAAAGAAACTGGTAAAAAAATAGGGGAGTGCTAACCAAAGGGGGGCGTCCCAGCGGGACGGACGGCTTTGGCTGGATGGTTTGACGCGGCGGCTTCATCCAGCGACGCCGCCGTAAACGGATTCCCGCGCTGGGTAGAAACGGGGATGACTTTCGCCTGCGGAAAACATCGCAACAACCGTTGGGTTACGGGATGCGTCGCCACCTTGTCCAGCACGGCGATTTCGGAAGGGTTCCAGGCGAGAGTCGGGTTCATAGAGGCTGCCGTTCTTTGCGGCCTTGCGCCTTGGCGTGAGACGGGGTGGGGTACGGTTTCGCGCACGGTCGGGATGGAAAACGGTCCAACTGCTTATCTCGCGCAGAGCCGCCAAGACGCAGAGTACGGCAAAACCCAACCCCACACTTCTT
>DNPO01000486.1:0-1417 GCA_003501375.1 Candidatus Sumerlaeota bacterium
GCGCCGTTGGCGCTAAAAACCGATTCGGATACGACAAGTCTATCTCACCTTAACACTCCCCCCCCCGCAGGATCGGTCAATCATTTGCTTACCACCAAGTTTTTGTTCCACGTAAGTCAAACATTACGCAGGGGCCGGTTGGCCAATCGGGTTCCAACGGTTTGTCCGACACGCCCAGCCCTCCTGGCAACTTCATCGCATTCTGCACCTGATCTACCAGCGTCACCAACAGGTTCGCATCCTCGCGGTCTACCCGACCGTCTTTATTCAGGTCGCCCATTGCATTTTTTCCGTCCAGACTGACCACAATCACTGCGGAATCGCCGTAGAGCAGGCGGGTAAACATCGCATACGGCACATCTTTTTGCTTCAGTGTTTGCTGCTCGCCCGGTGTCAGGTACTCGCGCAGGATGGTTACGTGTGCACCGACTCCATACTCGCGCGTTACCGCCGTCTGGAGTTCTTCCAGAAAAGCAAGCATCTGGGGTTGGATGGCAATGTAACAACCGGTTTCACGCAAGGCTGCTGGGACGAAATCGCCCAGTTTGAAGCGGGGGCTAAGCGCCAATGCGGCAGTATCAGGCGCTACTTTGATGAAGTACTGGGGGGGCGCATAACGGTCTGCCATGCTGCGGATAAAGTCCGACGCGTTGCCACCGCGTTCGTTCGGATATACCCCGATGGGGTAATTGTCGATGGTGGTGGAATTGCGGTCAAAGGGATACAGCACATAAACGTTGACCTCGCATGCCCCCCGGTTTGTACGTACCGGTCCCATCGGAACTGCCAGTGGGTCGGCAGGTTTTTCTTCAGCGGGAGTTTCTTCCTCCAACGACAGGCGAATTTTGCACAGTCCCGATTTGGTTGGCACGCGCCAGATCGTTTGACCGGTGGTCATGTTTAACAACGAGCCATCGGTGGCCTGAGCGTTGGGCAGCAAGCGCCCCGAAGATGCGGGAAGCGTCATGGTGGTTTCAAACGTGAGTTCCTGCCCGGGTTTGACCAGAAGCAGCCTATCCGTGGCAAGCGGTTTGCCATCCAGGCGAACAAGTACCGTGCCTGCTGCCGGAGCAGAGGGTTTGGAAGCCGTCACAAACGCGGGCGTTACCGCAGGAGTGGCAACCACAGGAACGGTGGGTGTAACCACGGGAGTTACCGTTGCTGCTGGGGGCACGCCAGGCTGCGACTCAACCGTACCCACGGGTTGCAACGGTGGGGGAGTTGCAGCGGGAGTGGGGCTGGGTTCGGGCAGGGGCTGACTGCCAGCAACTGGTGTTGCCGTAATGGCAGGCGGTGCACCTACCGGCAGAGGCGTGGGTGTCGGCTTGGATTTAAAGAGGGGAGATACAGCAAAAGTGCACGGGGCGGTGGCAACCAAGAATCCAACCAGAATACATCCGGTAGAAATTAAGCGTTT
>DNPO01000486.1:1614-4063 GCA_003501375.1 Candidatus Sumerlaeota bacterium
GGGAGATGCAGCAAAAGTGCACGGGGCGGTGGCAACCAAGAATCCAACCAGAAGACATCCGGTAGAAATTAAGCGTTTCATTTTGAGCGCTCCGTTAACAGGCAATGGGTATAAAATTGTCTACACGGTCCTATTTTAACAAATCGACGCGTATCTTAATAACCACTTTTTTTACCGCGTGAGTAATCGCGTTGCCAACACGCAACATGGGCATGTGCGCATCGTCGGGAAAGAACATCACAAACACTCCAGGTTTCAAACGTAATGCCGCTCCGGGTGTGGTTGGCAATTCATAAAACGCTGCGTCGCGTTCCGAGTCATAGGGCGTTTGTATCTTCAAATCGGTGTTGGGTAACCAAAGTGCTTCCTCTTCGCCGCTGAGCAACACTTGAATATCGGCATATTTACGGTGCGTTTCCAACTTTGCCTCATGCAAGGGACGTGTGTCATAATCCATGACTACGGCATAAATATCATCCCCCTGAATCCGGTGGTGCGTATCCGCTGGTGTGTCTGCGTCCACCATGGCGAGATAGTCAAACGCGGTTTTCCATGCGGCACCCAAAGGGTACAGACCAGCATTTTCTATTTTGTCGATGATCATTGCCAACAAACCTTTCCAGAGCGTATTGAACGAACTTCTTTGGCCCATCCTTCGTGCGCATTCTTCCATTCCTGCGTTGCTTCTTCAAGGACTTTGACGCGAGATTCTGTCAGATAATTTTCCAATGTTTGGAAAGCGATTTCCGCGCCTGCGCTATGGCGGCGGTAATATGCTTCGATCACTTCCAGAAAAACGTCTGCGTCATGCACCTGCCCCAGCAAATTTTGCATGCGTTCCATGCGTGCAGATTCTACCGCATAGCGTTCCCCACAGTAGGGTACAAAAAATTCCGCCGTGTAGCGCGCCTTTTTGCACGCAATGCGCAAGAGGTGCAACTGCTCCATGGGGGCACCCCGCAAGTCTCGTGGGAAGCAGCGGGTGGTCAGGAGTTTTTTATCCAGCGCTTCCGCTGCTACCGGAGCAAGGCGCCGACTCATGGGAGACGAAAGACTCATCCAACAATTGAAATCGCTAAAAAACGTATGGCATTCCTCGGAATCCAGCAAGGTAAGCAACGCCCGCAGAACCCGCTGGCGCTTATGCACCACCGATGTTCTCAGCCCTTGCAAAAAAACGTTTTGTTCCACGGGTGCCGTTTCGCTGTAGTCCCGCAAAAACTCCAGGAAAACATCCACATCGCGCACGCAACCAAGTGCTGCGGAAATATCGCATAATCGCGCTGCCATTACTTCCGACAGGGGGGGCAGGTCTTTGCGGAATACGCGCAAAGCGGCACGCAGACGACGTAATGCGACGCGTGCCTCGTGGACGTACTCTGCATCCCACGGACAGGCAATGCCATACAGCCGCGTCATGAAGCGTGACCATTCCGTCCGCACAATTTCCAGAGCGACTGCGGCTACCGTTGGTTGCCACACCCCGTGTCCCTTGGCCTTGGATTGTCGTTTTTCCGCACGGCGCAACAGAACGGCAAAACGACAGCCCAATGCATCTGGTAACTCAGCCAGTTGCAGGGGGTTTTCCGCCGTTTCAAAAATTTCATCCTTGGCCTGATAATGCTTGCGCATTGCATTGCCGATGGCTTCCAACGGAATGCCCAAGGGCAAAGCCGCAGCGGTCTCCGGTAAAAACAGTGTGGACAAAATCAAACGGGAGGTTTTGGTTAAACCTAACCAAGAACGCTCAGCATCCAACAAACGCAAAGCGGGCTTTAAAATGGATGCGTCAGGAAATGAGGGGGCGAGATGTTTTTGTTTCATACAGGGGCACGCGCAAGATCACGGTATCGACAACAGAGATAGAAATCGGCAAAAACCATCGCGCCGTTCAAGACATACAATAGAATGACCCAATCGGGCGAGTGATAGACCTTGTGCAAAACCCCGCTGACATATCCGAGTATAACCAGCACCAGAAACACACGGCTTTTACTCGTGCTGTTTTTGGCTTTCCAGGTTTTGTAAAGAGAAAATGGCCAACTGATACCAAAGCAAAGCAGCATAATAATTTCAAAAATGCTCATAAGGAACCCTCCATCATGTCCGCCTTTCTGTACTAGACAAAAAAGACGCTCCTAATTATGCTCCAAGCGGCAGCAAAAAACAAGAGATTCCAAAAAAGAGGTCGCAATGGGTGTACCCCCATTGCGAAAGAGAAAAATGCAGAATTTAATACTTGACGAGAGAGGTTGAATCAGGTATTACTTTGCTTCTTGCGTAGGCAATGCGGTTGATTGCAACGCAAACAAAGCGTGGGTGATTAGCTCAGCTGGCTAGAGTACTGCCTTGACATGGCAGGGGTCACAGGTTCAAGTCCTGTATCACCCACCACTGATTTTAAACAACTTAACCCGCAAGGAGAACCTTGCGGGTTATTTTTATTTCT
>DNPO01000282.1 GCA_003501375.1 Candidatus Sumerlaeota bacterium
GGACTATACCGAAAGTTCGCTGGCCGTATTGGATGAATCAATTTACGATAATCTCGAATTCACACGCGGTACCCAGGACAGCATTTATTCGGCACTCCGCATCACATGGACATCGCGCCATATTTATACCGGGAAAGATGACGATGACAACGATACTTTCACCTGGGGAGATGCAACCTATGTTTGCATCAATCCAGCGGCTTTGGAAACCCTTGGATATAACAAGGAAAAGAACGTTGATCTAAAAATGTTCATCGATATGAAAACGGTCTCACTGGTTCTTTCACGCCTCAAGCGCCGGGCGTTTTACCCTCTTGCCGTCCTGTCGTTTGAATGCTCTCCCAATTCGTATGATCCGGTTACAGGCGATGTGGTGAAGTTTACGAACGCCACCCTCGGTATCAGCGAAATGGTGATTCGCATAACGGACGTTCAGCGTTCAGACTGTCGCGATCAGAAAGTAACGATCAAGGCCATTCAGGACATTTTCGCCCTGGGCGATGAGGAAGTAATCGACATTACCGAGGACGAAGCCGAAATCATCGACTACACGCTGGAAAATGAATGCCAGTACGTAACGGTAAAGGATGCCAGCGCCGAGGTAGCGCCGGGGGGAAAAGCACTCATGGTGCTGGCCGCCCAACCATCCACCGGAACCGCGATGGGGTACAACGTCAAGATCGACGGTCAAGCGCTTGGAACCTATTCTTTCTCCCCCACAGGCACTCTCACATCTGCTTATGCCGCAGGTCTCACGTTTGACACGGACACCGGATTTACTATCACCGGATGCGTAGGAGTCGAGGCAACCACCAACAGTATCGGCGCGTGGCAACGATGCGGCACGACGGCAATTATCGATTCAGGCGGTGACAACTGGGAACTGATTAGTGTCCGCACCATCACGGATCACAACGACGGAACCTTTACCTTCTCCGGCATTATACGCGGCATGGCGGACACGCCTAACATGACCCACGCGAGCGGCGCACGCGTCTGGGTGTTGGCGGAGGACATCTTCACCTACGATCCGATTGACGTGAGCGGCTTGGCCCTGAACGCTGCGATTTCCGTCGATGTTACCGCATTCAATCACCGCCAATCTTCCCCCACCACTACGGTAAGCCATACCTACGGGTATCGACCTGAAACGCCCTATCCACCTGCAAACCTCACCGTTTCCGGGAATACGATTTCTTGGGTAGCCTGCACGCGGCACAGCGGAGCGCACAACGTCAATGCCGACACCATCACGGCGTCGGATTCCGACACCGAAGGTTCTTGGGTCATTTATCAGGACAACATCGAACTGGCAACCGTTACCACACCGGAATATACCACTACAGCCACCGGAATCTTTACCATCAAGAGCCTGCTCAATGGCCGTTATTCTGAAGGCAAATCCATCACGAAATAGGACGCAACTATGAACATCCTCACCGAAATCCCCAATGGAAGTACCACCTGGCGTGAAGGGATAAACGCCAATCTTCAGACCATTGACCAGGCAATCATCGCAAGCGGGACAAGCCTGCCCACGGTTGGCACGTCCTCGAAATACTTTTACCGCACCGACACGGGCCAGTTGTTTTACGACACCGGGAGCGCGTGGCGCTGGATCAGCGGAAACCGGAGCATCAACACCTATACAACATCAATTACATTGGCCTTGAGCGATTCCAATGCGCGGGTGCGAGTAAATTCATCGTCGGATTTAACGGTTACAGTCCCTCCGAATTCATCCGTAACCTTTCCGATCGGAACTGAAATTTTTTTAGCGCGAATGGGGACGGGCTTAGTTACGGTTGTTGCAGGGAGTGGCGTTACTCTCAACGCGGCCAGTTTGTCAATTGCCTCCCAATATTCAACAGTACGCCTTGTAAAAATCGCTTCAAACGAATGGGACATCTGTTAATTTTTTTGCATTGGTAATAAAACTATTAATCGCAAGAATAGAAAGATCAGTAATTATGCCTCCAGACCTTTTACAATGGTTACACGATACAATCTTGGAACTAAGAAATGATTTCAAAGAATTCCGAGATGAATACAAACAAGATGAACTGGAAAACCGAGAGATTCAGAAAGAGATGTTCCAACGCTTAAATGCACTGGAAAAACAATCTCATCCACAGCCATGCAGCGATTTAAAAGATCACCAGGACGATCACCGAAGAAGAGATGAACGCTGGTGGAGTGGAGTAATTAAACCCGTTTTGGCGGGGGTAGTTGGTTATCTGTTCGCCAGATACGGATTAAAATAAAGGAGGGAGTCATGCGAGAAAACGCGAAACAGTATTACTTGGATTTGTGGAACACCATGCAGTTGCGCCCGGAGTGCATGGACACGATCAACGGGTATGTGAAAAAACTACTGCGCTTCAAGGAACGCTACGAAGCGGTGGAAGAAAAGACAGGGGTGCCGTGGTATGTGATCGGCGTTATCCACGGCATGGAAGCCGGGTTTGATTTTGCAGGGTATCTCGGAAACGGCGATCCGTGGAACAAAACTTCGACGCATGAGCCAGAGGGTCGAGGGCCTTTCGATTCGTGGGAAGAGGGTGCCGTGGATGCCCTCACCATGCCGCAAATTCGCGACGCTGAGCCAACCGAATGGAACATTTCGGGCATCGCCTATTATCTCGAATCGTACAACGGTTGGGGCTATGCCGACCAGAACATCAACTCCGCTTACCTTTGGTCATTTTCGCAGCACTACACGTCCGGGAAATATATCGCTGATCGAGTATGGAGCGACACGGCAATCAGCGATCAATGCGGCGCGATGGTGCAACTGAAACGCCTGCTGGAGTTGCGTCCCGACATTAAAATCCCGGAGGCAACGATATGAGTATCCTCTACACAAAATCCTTCTGGACAGGTGTGGTGCAAATGGCGGCAGGATTGGCCGTGATGTACCCGAACTTGATTCCCAAGGAATATGCGCAAGGATTGCAGATGTTTTTGTTTGGTCTCTCGGTCATCTTCCTGCGCACCGCCATTGATAAAAGCAACACGCCCGCTTTAGCGGGAAAACAGCCAAGGTAACAAGAGGAGCAAAACATGAAGAGCGTTATTGGTTTGATCTCGATGGGGATTTTTTTGCTGATGATCTGCGCCGCCCCCATTGTTTTATGTACTGGATGCACCACGGTCAAGTACAGCGACGGAACACGTTCGGCATTTGCCGTGAGCGTTCTGCAAACCCGCACGTTGGTATTGGATGACAAAACAGATACGCGAACGCTGGGAGTCAACTACTCATCGTCAGGCGATTCGGCATCGTTGGAAAAAATCGGCAACGCGTTAGAAAAAATTGCAACCGCAGCAACTGCGGCAAAATAACAAAGGAGAAGCACCATGACGCTGAATCTTAAATTAGGGGCATTACTTGGCCACAAAGACCCGCGCAACCTGCAAATGGCGCATTACATCAAAGCGGATTTTAAATGGCCCGCAGTCCCTGATCCTATCGACTGGAACAAGGACGCTCTTCCGGCATACCAGATGCTTGGAAACGATACAGCCGGAAATTGTACTGTAGCAGGAAAATATAACCACGACGCCGGATGCGCACTGGTTACTGGCGATTCGTATATTTCAAACACCCAACTTTGCATGCAGGATTACATCAACCTTTCTGGTTACGATCCAGCGACTGGCTCAAATGATACCGGGCTGAATCCTGAAGATGTTCTGCGTTATTTTTCCAACAAACCCGTTGGCGATCAAGGACGCATCGAAGTTTGGGGCGAAATCAACCGGAAAGACATGCAGGAAGTTATGCTCGCCATGTGGTTGTTTGGTGGCGCGTACACCGCATTTTCCTTGCCGAAATCCGCACAGAGCCAAACCGGAGAGGGGAAAGTATGGGACGTTGCCAAATTTCCCTCCTTTGATCGTATCCCCGGTTCCTGGGGCGGCCACATGGTCGATGTTCGGTCTCGTGACGGGAAAACGAAAATTGGAGGCGCGGTAACGTGGGGAACCGTTCAGTTATTCACGGATGCGTTCTGGAAAAAATATTGCTCTGCCGCCTACTTTTACCTGACTGAAAAATGGATTGCAGACAATACGCGGAAAACTCCCAGCGGTTTCGATTTGGAAACGTTATTGGCCGACGCCGCCGAACTGAAAGCGGCGTAGGGGAGGACGCAATGAAAACAAAACTGGTTGCAACTATCCTTCTCTGCGCCACGTTGACCGGATGCTGCGCCGCCTACAACTCCGGCGGTGATATTGCCAGTGTTTGGAGCGCTGGAGATGACCCTTGGGCAAACGGAATGAAGCGAGAAAGCCCCGCGCTATTTTATACCACCAGCGCAGCGATGACCGTTGCTGTTATTGTTACAACCCCGTTTGTTCCTTTTTGCTGGATAGGGGACAAAATTGAGAATGGAAAAGGAAAATGAAAAAATTCCTCGACATCGTTTTGTGGTGGCTGATCTGCATCGCGCTATTTCTGGACTTCGCGATCCGAGCGCCGTTCCTGCTGATTGCCCGGTTGTTGTTTGGGCGAATGCGCCTGGCTCAACCACTCTTGAAAAAAATCACCGGCCCACCCGCCGATGCAAACTTTAAGGGTTCGGTCGTGTGGGAACTGCTGGCCGATTACACCGTCCAAAT
>DNPO01000211.1:0-10761 GCA_003501375.1 Candidatus Sumerlaeota bacterium
CACACTATCGCGCGCACCCTCGCCGACGGCAATGGCTTTACGCAATCTATCAGGTGGCATTTTTCCCCCGATGCGCCCGTCGTCCAATCCGCCGCCGCCGAACGCCCGCCGCTCTTTCCCGCGCTGGTGGGTCTGATCTGGAAACTGGGCGGTCGCCTTGCAACCATTGATACGCTCAACCTGCTACTTGGCTCACTCGGCGTGCTACTCCTCTTTCTGCTCTACGAAAAAGCCATTGGTACCAAACTCGCCTTTCTGGCCGCGCTGCTGCCAGCGCTCAACCCGAGTATTGCCCGCACCTGCGTTTTCCCCTGGACCGAGGCGCTGTTCCTTGTCCTCCAGAGCGGAGCCTTGTTTTTATTGATCAAGATGGAATACGACAAAACGCAACAATCCGCCGAAACACCCCTTCCCGCAACGCTTCCCGTTCTTGCGGGACTCCTCGCATCCGCAGCCTATCTGGCGCGTCCAAATGCTTTGGCGCTTATTGCCGCAGCGTCGTTTCTCTTCCTCTGTCGCAAACAATGGCGCAGCCTTCTGCTCTTTCTCCTCCCCTGCATGGTCGCGTTGCTCCCGTGGTTCCTGTACGTCTGGGTGCAAAAAGGCAACCCGCTCTACTCCGTTCAGGGGCACCACGCCCGCGTCGCGTACATCACCGATGGCATGGCGGCTGGGTGGGGAGCGAACATTCCCACAGCGGGCGAGTTTTTCCGCACCGGACATCCGCTGCAACTCATGGCCAGAAACGCGTGGGATTACCTAATCGAAATACTCAGTTTTAATCCGCTCACCCCCGCCGGATTCCAGCATCTGGGACTTGCCTCGCTGGGCCTGCTCGGCCTCTGGCTTCTGCGCAAACAACCCGGCGCGCTTTTGCTCGCCCTCTGCGGCGCACTGCACTTCGCCCTGATCGCCCTTACATGGTCCACACACGAGGGCGACCGCCTGACACAACCCGCCATCGTCTGCCTGGCGCCATTGGCCGTGGCGGGGCTGTATGCCGCCATTACATGGATCGTAACAGTCGCCAAGGTCGCCCCATCGCGTGAAAGTGGCTTTGCCCGGCAATTCGGGGCGGTTCTCACCGTACTACTGATCGGTACCACGCTGATCTTCCAAATTCGTTATCTGTACATGCAGCACCAATTTATTCCCCGGGCCTATCCGGCCCGTCCGCTGCCCCCCGCCACCTTTCAAGCGCAATTTGACGCAGCCATTCCAGCAGATGCCATTATTGCCACCGCCGACCCATTCTCGCTCAACTGGTCGTACAATCGCCCCACTCTCTTTTTCCCGGACCGTCTGACAACAGAAAATGCAGAGCAGTTTTTCACGCAATACCACGTCAGTCACCTGGCAGTCACACCGCAGCAGTTAAATCGTATAGAATCACTGATTCAGATGGGAAAAATTACCAAAATGCCCTATCATTTGCCCGATGGACTGCTCTGGTGCAAGGTACAGCCACAAAAACAGTGAAAAAAGTGCTACACATACAATATTTAGTCTTGACAAAAGCGTCTTATATCCATAACATCCTTCTCTTGTAGTACCGAAGGAAAGGAGCCATAATGCCCACAATCAATCAACTAGTTCGCAAACCGCGCAAAAAAATCGTTGAGAAGAACAAAGTTCCCGCTCTCATGAAGGCGCCTCAGCGCCGCGGCGTTTGCACCCGTGTCAGTACCACCACCCCCAAGAAACCCAACTCGGCTCTCCGTAAGGTTGCGCGTGTCCGTCTTACCAACGGAATCGAAGTTACCGCGTACATCCCCGGCGAAGGCCACAACCTCAACGAGCACAGCATCGTTCTCGTTCGTGGTGGCCGCGTCAAGGACCTTCCCGGCGTGCGTTACCACATCGTCCGTGGCGTGCTTGACACCCAGGGCGTAAATGCACGTAAGAAAAGCCGTTCCAAGTACGGCGCCAAGCGCCCGAAATAACGCAAAACCGGCACTGATGCCGCGTCTTCTGTTTTTATAACAGGAGAACCATAGTCTCAAATTAGGAGAAGACCGCCTTGAGCCGCAAACTAAACGCAGTCAAACGCGAAATCCTTCCCGACCGCAAATACGGCAGCATTTCGGTGAGCAAGTTCATCAACTGCCTGATGAAGCAAGGGAAGAAAAGCACCGCCGAGCGCATTTTCTACGGTGCCATGGACCTTATCACCACCAAACTCCCCGACAATGAGTCGGTTACCGTCTTCACGCAGGCCTTGGAAAATGTCAAGCCCCTGCTCGAAGTCAAGAGCCGTCGCGTCGGTGGCGCCAACTACCAGATTCCGATCGAAGTAGAGCCCGCCCGTCGTCAAGCCCTCGCCTTCCGTTGGCTGCTGGACGCTTCCCGTGGTCGCAGTGAAAAAACCATGGCCCAGCGCCTCGCCGCTGAATTGCTGGACGCTTTCAACAAAACCGGCAATGCTATGCGTAAACGTGAAGAAACTCACCGTATGGCCGAGGCTAACAAAGCCTTCGCTCACTACCGGTGGTAAGTCCTTTTCGTGCCGTATCTTCCCTCGGGCTTGTGCTTGCTTTTTCCTTATAAAAACAAGCGCTAGCCCGAGAATTTTTTTCACCCCCATCATTTTCATTCAACCGGGAGGGGAATCACATGAGCACCATCCTGGACGCCCTACGCAAAGCCAAACAGGCTCCCACACGAGATTCAGTGGATGCCCGCCCTGAAATTATCAACGGCACCTCACACGATTACCTTGCCACGGCTCCTGATTCCCCGGAAACGCAACTGCGCAACCTAAGAACAATTGTTATGATTGCGGGTTGTGCGATCGCTTTTCTCTTTCTTCTGGTAATTATTCTTTTAAGCGTTGTCTTCCACAAAATGGGTGCGGTACCTGCTCCTCTCTCCTCCAATAATAGTACCATTCAATCCACACAAAGTCTTCCTGCTGAACCAGTTGAACCCGCAGTGGCTGTTGCTACCCCGCAGCCCACGCCGATTGTCGTGTATATCGCCGCGCCCACGCCGGCCCCCACCCCTGCGGTAACAGCAGCACCTGTTGCGCCGCCTGTCGTCGCCACACCTGCGTTGGAATTTCCAGTGCAAGCCCCCTCGGAAGCGCTGGAACTTCGCGGCATTCTCTGGGATGAAACATCGCCGATGGCCATGATCAACGGCAAAAGCGTATTAGAAGGTGCAATAGTTTCCGGTTACACCATCAAAACGATTCAAAAGAGTTCTGTTACAGTCATCTCCCCTAACGGCGAAGAAAGTACTCTGAAGCCGTAGTTGCCATAGAGAAATTCCATGCCCCAAGTCGTCCACATCATCCTCCATGAACGTTCCTATCCCGTTCTCTGCGCCCCCGCCGGAATCGACCTGAAACCTTATGATTTCTGTGTTATTACGGGGCATGAAGACCTGCCGGAAGAAACCGGGGATGTCCACGGTTTCACCAGCCGCTGCGAACAACAACTTAAAGACAAAAATATACCGCGGGTAATTCGTAAAGCCACCTCGCGTGAAGTTCGCGCTTGGCATTTTCTCCAGCGTCGTGAGAGTGAAGCCCTTGCCATTTGCAAAGAAAAAGCAAGCCGTCACAAACTCGACATGCGTATTTCCAGCGTGAAATTTGATGACCGCCAACGCAAGGTCATTTTCAATTTTACCGCTGACAAACGCGTCGATTTCCGCGAACTGGTCAAAGACCTCGCCGCAGCCTTCCACGCCCGTATTGAACTCTGGCAAATCGGGGTTCGCGACGAAACCCGTCAGTTAGGCGGCATGAGCACCTGCGGGCGGCACCTCTGCTGCGCCTCGTGGTTAAAGGATTTCATCCCCGTTTCCATTCGCTATGCCAAGGTGCAGGACATTCCCTTCTCGCCCCCCAAATTGTCCGGTATTTGCGGACGTCTCCGCTGCTGTTTGGCTTATGAACAAGCGCAATATGCGGAACTCGGCAAAGGCGTTCCAGCCATTGGAGCAATCGTTCGCACCGAGGAGCATGGCGAAGCGCGCGTCATTGATCGCAACCTCCTTGTCCAGACACTCAGTATTCAGGATGAAAAAGGACACACGCACATTATCCCCGTGACGGAAGCGCGACAAATTAAAGATGCCGAGGGTGGTGTAACAGAAACGTGGACCGATGCCGCTCCGATTGAAATTGAAAGCATTATTGCCAACGAAGAGCGCGAAATAGTGCCGGAAGTACGCATGCGCAACTCTCAGCCTGCAGCGGCTAAAAAGCAGCAGAGCAGTTTTAATGCGCAGCGACCATCTTGGAAGGACCGCAAAGAGAAAAAAGAAACAGCGGTTGCCGCACCCGCTACGCAGCCCAAACCAATCGAGCAGGAATCCGATGATTCCACAGCCGCTCCATCCGAGCCATCTGACCCAGCGCGAAAACGCCGACGGCGTCGGCGTCCGGGCAACCGGGCCGCAGATGAAGGGCAACAAGGTGCAGAAAATAAAAACATGCCATCGGCTGGTTCCGAAGAAAAACCGCGTTCAGAGTCCGCCGAATCGGAAAAACCAGCCCGTCCCGAACGTCAGCGCGAGCGTTTCCAGCGCCGCCGACCGGATGCAGGATCACTCGATAAAACTCGGGAAACGCAGTAAAAATCGGTTCAGGTATTCAATACAAAAAAACGGATAGATCAGTCGAAAATGGCTGATCTATCCGCTTTTTTATTCTGAACCATTACATCGGTTTTATGCGTGGATGTCGGACTGAATTGCATACCCCAAGGCCTGGAAGCGCTGAAGTTTGTAGAGAAGCGCGCGACGACTGATGCCTAACGTGCGTGCTGTTTCCGTTCGGTTGTAGTTACACTGCTGCAACGTGCGAAGGATGGTAGTACGCTCCATCTCTTCCATAAGATTCCCCGCCGGAGCAACATTGGTTTCACCGTTCAGAATATCGGCTGTTTTTGTCGATTGCCGAATGCGCTGAGGCAGATGCTCGGGTAGAATCATCTCACCACGCGCAAGCAGAGTCGCGCGCTCCATGGCATTTTGAAGTTCACGCACATTGCCGGGCCATTCGTATATTTCCAATATTTGGATTACTTGGTTTGAAAATCGAATGTTGCCCTTGGCATAACGTCGCGCAAAAGCCTGGGCCAAGGGAAGAATATCCATTTTGCGTTCGCGCAACGGGGGAATATAAATTTCCATCACGTTGAGTCGGTAAAACAGGTCTTCGCGAAAACGACCTTCCCGCACTGCGAGTTCGAGGTTTTGGTTTGTGGCCGCCAACACGCGGGCATTGGTCTGTTGCGTCCCCGATCCTCCAACGCGCTGGAAGGTACCGTCCTGCGTGATGCGTAGAAGTTTTGCCTGAAGCGTGGGTGACATTTCGCCGATTTCATCCAAGAGGATGGTCCCGTTACAGGCTTCTTCGAAGCGTCCGATATGCTGACTGACAGCACCAGTGAACGCCCCCTTTTCGTGCCCAAACAGTTCGCTTTCCAGCAAGTTTTCCGGAATGGCAGCGCAGTTGACTTTGATGCAAGGGCCGTTGGCGCGGGGACTCTGAGAGTGTATCCAGTCGGAGATGATTTCTTTGCCAACACCACTCTCACCCGTGATGAGAATGCGAGTATCGGATTGGGCGACAACAGCGGCTTCCCGAAAAACAGCAAGCATTTCCGGGCTTTTAGCAATAATATGATTGGGCAGCGTTATGGGTGCGGGGGCCGCGGGATTTTGCGTGGGCAAAATCCCGAGTGCATTGCGGACAGAGGTAAGGAGTTCATCCAGATCAATGGGTTTTTCGAGGTAATTGACCGCTCCATCGCGCATGGCATCGACTGCATCACGGATATCAGCGTAAGCCGTTACCAACAAAACAGGAAGGTTGTGCTGGCGTTGACGGAGCTCACGTAGGGCTTCGAGTCCGGTCATACCTGGCATGCGCACGTCGGAAATCATCATGCGGATTTCAGGTTGCTGCTTCAATGCGTGGAGCGCTTCGAGTGCGGAAGAAGCGGCCTGAACTTTGAATCCCTGGGTGTTAAGAAAAGTGGTGAGTAGGCTACGTTGGCCTGCATCATCGTCCACGACAAGGAGAAGGGGGGTGGAATTATCAGTGGGCATATTTTTTATGAGTCTTATGGCTTTAGGCGATTTTAATTCCGCGGATGGTAAAGCAGGCTCCGCCGCCTTCTTGTGTGTTGTACTGGATTTCCCATTGATGTGCCAGCACTATTTGCCGAACAACCGCCAGGCCAAGCCCCGTACCTTCAGCCCGAGTGGTGAAGTAGGGCCGGAAAATTTGTTCCATGTTTTCTCGTGTAATGCCCGGCCCATTGTCGGAAATCATGAGTGACATTTCACCATTGCTTTCAGGACAAATGGTCGCACAAATGTAGCCGCCTTCCGGGATGGCTTGGATGGAGTTCATGAGCAGGTTAAAAAGTACCTGACGCAGGAGGGATTCATCGGCCATAACGCGGGGAGATTCCCCGACCAGTTCGAACCGAGCGTGTTTATCTTCTAAGTCTGCTTCCAACGCCGGAATAATGTCGCGTAAACTGGCTGCCAGATCGAGCGGTGTCGGATGTGGTTCGGGCGGACGTGAATACTGAATAAATTCGTTGAGTCGTCCGGTAATGCGGTCCACTTCTTCGGCAATGGTCGTGGTCTTTGCCCGAATCTCGTCATCGGCCTGGGGCAATCGCCCGGTAAGTTGGGCCAAGCCGCGAATAATGTTGAGCGGGTTGCGAGTTTCATGCGCCAATCCTGCGGCAGCAACATTCATCTCTTTCAAGTGGGTATTGATTTCGCTGGCACGAATCAGGCGGATTTGCAGGCGATTATTGCGCTGCATGTTGCGCCACGCCAAAGCAAGCCCCAGCATGCCAAAACCAGCAAGTCCACAGATGAGGATACGAACAACCAAGTCTTTGTTGCAAGCGGTCTGGTAATCAACGGTGTCAATTTCCAGCGCGAAACCATACAGACCCTGTTTTTGAATCAACGCGTCATACTCTTCCTGATTCATCCAGGGGGGACGATGCAAACGCGGAAAATTTCGGTTATTGTTGTTATTCGGGGAGCGGTGCTCTCCGTCCATTGTGCCACTGGTTGGTATATCATTTATAGTGGGGTCTCCCTCTCTACCGGGATATCCACCGGGACGCGGCGCTTCGCCAAGACGGGGAAAAGGTGGGATATTTTGCTGCGAACCGGAAGTAGTCCCATCCCATGCGTTTGAAAGACGAGGGGGCGGTGGCTCCTCGTTATTGCCCCCCTCATCGTCCGGTCGCGGGGGTTGAGGCTTGTTGCGAAATGTCGTGGACGACATTCCATCTCTGGGCGGAATCTGACGTTGGGCTTGGGTACCCGAGGTCATGTCCTCACCGCGACGCGGCGGATTTTGAGGAAAAATAATAGTGCTGGTTTGACTTTGCGTAGTTGGTGCGTTGTCAAAGCGTTCGCCCAAGTCTACCAAAGTGGGGTAAATGACTGATTTTTTGAGCCAGATGGGCTTGCCAAATCCGAGTGTCTCGGTGGTAATTCCAGAAATATCACCTGCGGGTGCAACTGCGGATGCAACGACCTGTCCATGTTGATTCAGCATAGCAACTGCATGCAATTCAGGAGATTTGATTAATTCATGCAAAGCACTTTCGAGACGTGTTTGAGAAATAATGCGAAAACGCTCTTGTGAGCGAACGACCACGGCGACGGTATTGGAGGTGAGTTTTGCACGATCAAGTAACTTTTGACGTTCGTAATCAATAGCGCGCCAGTGGCCAACTGCCTGCGACAAAAGAAGAAGGAGCCACAGAACAATGAGTGCAATGTATACGCTACGGCTTCTGTCTTTTTCTTGCATGTGGAGATACTCCCTCTTCTTCCAATGTCACGCATCGCCCTCCTTTTTAAAGGAAGGCGATGCGCTACTTCTCTACTTGTTATTTTTTACTTTTCTTGTCTTTGCTGGCAGCCTTTGCATCCTTGGACTTGGTGTCGTCCACTGGAGCCTTTCCCTTCAGCGTGCTGGTGTTGGTACCGTCGTCCATAAACTCGTCAATGTACTCATGCTGCAATTGAGCAGACACATCGGCATCCTTCATATCGATCTTGCCATACTCCCATTTTTTTGCCTTTGCCAATTCATCTTTGGTTTGGACGATGAGGGGAGTAATAAAAATCGCCAGTTCTGTTTTTTCTTTGGAAGTCACTGTCCGGCGGAAAAGCGTACCAAGGTACGGGATGTCTCCAAGGTAAGGTATCTTGGTAACGTCTTTGGTATCCTTGTCCTGCATCAGCCCGCCCAAAACCACCGTACTACCACTGGGAACCACAACGGTTGTCTCGGCGGCACGGGATGCGATGTAAGGAACAGCGCCACCACCACTACCTGTAGAAACGGTTTCCCCGGTCAGGGTGGAAATAGAGGGGGTTACCTCCATCTGTACCATTCCATCGGGATAGATGGTGGGGGTAACGATCAAACTGATACCCACGCTTTTGTATTCGATAGAGTTGGTAACAGTCTCTGTGTCCGTATCTGTTTCGGAGGAAGTGATAATGGGCACTTCCTCTCCGACAGTAATGGTAGCTTCCACCGTACTACGCGCTAGAATTGTAGGGCGGGAAAGCACGTTCAACTTGCTTGTCTTCGCTAACGCATTGATCGTGATGTTCCAGTCCTTCTCTTGCAAAATCATGGCGGCGCCATAACCGGTTGTATCGGAACCAAAGGTGGAAGCAAGGGTGTCAATCACGGTACTGGACCCGCTTGCGGTACCAACGGTTTTTCCTGCGCTTTTCAATGTTCCCATCATTCCCAAGTCCGAATCAGAACCATGACTGAGTTCGAGGAAGAGCGCCTTGATCATTACCTGCGGCGCAGGCTTATCCAATTCCGCGATTACTCTTTTAACATTCTCATTGGTCGCGTCATCGCAGATAACCAAGATGGTACCAGTCTCTGCGTTGTAGTCGATGGTAGCAGTTCCCGCATTTCCTGCGGTGCTGGAAGCGGACGTACTTGAAGAACCACTCCGGTTGGAAGAGGAGCCAGTATTCCCCCCCATACTCATGCCCCCCCCCATCCCGCCCATGCCACCACCACCCATCTGGGCGGCAGCAGGAAAACAGGCGAAGATGGCGAGCGCTAAAATTAGACCTACTCGAGTTGTTGTTTTTATAATACTATTCATGATATACTCCTCTGTGTTTTTCTATATTGTCTCAGACATCTTCGCTTAGATGGATCCAAAACTGCTTGAACTAGAAGACGAACTGCTCTTCTTGGACGAACTGCTGCTCTTGGTGCTGGAGGATGAACTCTTGCTGGTGCTGGATTTGCTGGTACTCTTGCCGCTGCTGGAACTAAACAAGTTTTGCAAAACTTCTGCAACGGTTTCCGGGTCCGCGTATTTGAGTGTGTAAGTGAAGACCTTTTGTTCCTTAGCACGGTTGCTATCCAGTTTTTCAATCATCAAAGCAATCTGGGTCATCACATCGCTGATTGCGGTAACAGCAATCGAGTTGGTACGCGTGTCTGCCACTGCTTGAACCGTAGTTTCTTTCTTCTGGCGCTGGCTGGTTTCGGTGGAACCAGATGTCCCACTGCCACCTGCCATCATGCGCATCATGCCGCCAAAATTCATGGAACTACTACTGGAAGAACTAGACGCGAACAACCCCGTGATTATTTTCGCTGTTTCAGTAGCGTCAGCATAGTGCAGAGTAAAAACGCGGACTTCAGTAATTAACTCGTTGTTGTTATCTATTTTTTTGACCAACATTTCGATACTTTTCATGGTTTCTTCAGGTGCCGAGAGAATGAGGCTGTTGGTGCGCTCGTCGGCAATGGCCAGTACACGGGAAGCGGTTTTCAGGGCGTCGGCACTTCCGCCTGCGGCTGCGCCGGTGGCACCCGCTGCCCCCCCCATTGCACCAGACATTCCAGGCATGCCGCCCATCATTCCGCGAAGGCGATTAGCACCCGTAGTGGCGGAGGAGGAAGAACTGGATGAACTGCTTTGGAACATTTGATTGATAATAGAAGCGGTTTCTTTCGCATCGGCATAGGTCAAGGCGAGAACTTCGATGGCGCTGATGTCAGCGATAGAAGTATCGAGGGCTTTCACAATTTCTGCCATGCGGCGAATGTCACTTTGCGTGTCGGTAAGGATGATCGCATTGACACTCTGGTTTGCCGTGATGGTGGCGTAAGAAGGCAGAAGGGCAGTTACATTTGCGATAATTTGCTCAGCAGTGCCGTAACGTACCGGAATAATCTGCGTTACCATCTGGTCGTTTTTAGGAATCGCCTCAGGTCTGCTACCAAACTTAACAGGAAGCGGTTGTTTCTTCGCTGCGTCACGGCTCAGAATAAGCAGGGTACGGTCATCTTTGCGGACAGCGGCATAACCTTTTTGGTTTAATACCATGTCTAGCACCGCAATGGCTTCATCAACACTCAGCGGTTCCTGGCAGACGACATCGACTGTGCCTGCAAGTTCAACTTCACGAACAATCACGAGTCCGGCTGCCTTGCTGAGATAATCGAGCACAGTATCGAGCGGGGCTTTGCGGAAGTTAAAGCGGATACCCTTGGCTTTGAGAGGATCGCTGTCCACTTTGGTGGCAAGCGTACCTGAGGTGGTGAGTGTACCNNTCGCCTCAGGTCTGCTACCAAACTTGACGGGAATGGCGTATTTTTTGATCGCATCGCGGCTGACGATCATAAGCGTCCGATCGTCTTTGCGGACAGCGCCGTAGCCTTTGTTGTTCAATACTGTGTCAAGGGTTTTGACCGCTTCATCAACGGTG
>DNPO01000211.1:10926-19737 GCA_003501375.1 Candidatus Sumerlaeota bacterium
GCGTACCTGAGGTGGTGAGTGTACCTGAGGTGGTGAGTGTACCGGTGGTGGTTTTTTCCACAACGGGAGAGACGGGGGCATCAATAGATGGCGCGTCCTGAGCGGTCGCTTGCGCCGCAATAAGCAATGTTGCCAAAAGAATTCCTGCGGCTGTGTTTTTAGTACGTTTCCAATGTGTTGTCATTATTATTCTCCTCGTTGTCTTCTTTCCTGCAGGCGTTTTAACATATCATTCCCACTAGAAGTACCTGCGGGTGAGGCCGGTTTAGCCCCACTCGCAGGTGTGTTTGCTGGTGCAGCAGATGCTGTTTCACCGGGTGGCCCACTATTTCCGCCGGGGCCACCATCCATACCGCCTGGCCCGTTTCCTCCGCCACCAGGTGGCATCATACCACCACCGCCAGGCCCATTATTATCATCTGATCCTTCATCCTCGCTACCACCGGGTTGCGGCATGCCGCCCATCATATTGGGGCGATTGCCCATTGCGTTTGGCATGGTGTTGGTAGTTCCTACGCGCGGAGTGATACCTGTCGTCGGGGAGGATGCCGCAGGAGTAGACGATACGGGAGCGACGTAAGCACTGACGCTCCATTGTCCATTGCGTTCTTCCAACTGCTGTCCGACGTTTAATTCATACCTGGTGTTGTCTTGCAACAGAATCACACGGTCGGTAAAAATTCCTGCCAGTTTGAAAACACCAAACGTGCTATTCAGTTTGTAAGAACCTTCATAATTTGTGGGAGTTCCTTTAAAAAAGGCGTGAGCCTGATCGTCTTGGATCATGATTCCCACTAAAGCAAAACGCGATGAAACACTGGGGGTTTGTTTAGGCGTAGCCACCACCGGAGTGGCGACCGCTACTGTTTTTGTTGCAACAGGATGGCGGTTAGGATCAAAAATACTCCGGTCGGCGATTGCCTTATAATTTGAAAAACTTGTCGAACTTGTTGGAGCAACGGTCTTTTCCTTTTGTTGTGCAACAGCAATGGAGGCCAACCCCAAATGCGCAGCGAGAAGCAGGGTGAGAAGGGGAATGAAACGCATCGTTATTTTCCTCCTTCTTGCGCGATAACCAAACCAGTGACGCGAGACTCAAGAGTAAGGTTTTGCCCTTTGGAATCACGGCTGGTAATTTCTACATCTTCGACGCGTAAAGCCAACGGATCAGTTTCCATTTCGTACAAGAAACGGGCGATAGACTGAATCGTCCCGGTGGCGGATATTTTAATTTCGAGTTTGTTAATCTTGGCCTGAATGGGAATATCACCTCCCACATCTTTTTCCCAGCGTGGAGTTTGGGCGGTAATGTTCAGAGAACTCGCGCCTTTCCAGCGCTCGATTGCAGCAAACATCTGCTTCTCCACCACAGTGGTGTCGTCCGGGAGGCTGGAGGCAAGCATTTTTTTGAGGTCTTCCGAAATGTCTTTTTCCCGTTTGATCAAGTAGTGTCCCCGTTCCAAATCTGCTTTTAATTTGCTGATGTCAGTGGTCCGCGTGTGATAGGTGTCGATCATGGGAGTTATGATGAACTTGTTCGCAATCAATACGGTGATACAGAGAGCGGCCACGGCCAAAATCAGGTTTTCGCGTTTGTTCAGGTTCATCATTTGCCCTGCCCATTCCAGATAAAATTGAAGGAGAATTGCTCTCCGCGGATTTGTTGCATTTTCAGGTCTTGTATCCCAGGAGTTTCACCTAATTTAGTGCTCGTTTGCAACCAGTTGGGGTTACTACGCGCTTGCCCACCGCAACTGATATTTCGCAGATTTTTACCATCTAACTCGCGCATTTCGAGCGTTTTCACCCAAACAGTACCTTCTTCCGGGAAAACGCGGGTGAGGGTGTCCAGAATGCTAAGGCTGACGGGGTTGGAGTCGTACCAACCTTCGTATTTCCTGACAAAATTTTGTTGTTTTTCCAGTTTTCCTACTCGGCCAGAAATACTTCTCCACTCACGATCTAAACTGCTCCAGTGTAAATACTGGAACAGGTAAACACCGCCAAAAATAAAGAGGAGACCACCGACAGCTGCTCCAGCCCAGACAGCACTCCGCATGGAGTAACGCCCGGCCATTTGTTTCCAACGCGAGACGCGCGGAGGAAGAAATTCCAAGTGCTGCGCTCCACCCGCTTGGTACGATTGTGCGGTAGCACGTGCAATACGTATTCCCACCGGTTCTGCTTGGGCATCTGGCGGAGGAATCATCAATCCCTGCTTGGTGAGTCCATCGGTCAGTTCTTGCAATTCCTCTTCGGTGAGTGTGCCGGTACTATGCACGAGGCAGGTTAAGGCACCGCCGTCAAAAACGTGGGGAATCTGGCGCAGATGGATGCGTATCTCGCGCAACAAGAGGGCGAGGTCAATATGAAACAGCCCTTCTTCCTCAACGAAAACTTCGTCAAGCGGGCGCAGGAAGGCGATGCCGTTGCCAACATTCAGGAGCAAGGCTCCCGTACGTTCCTGCAAAAGCAAATGCAGCGTCTGGGTACCAGTATGCTCCTGCGCCAGACAGGCAAAGCCGAGGGAAATACCACGCAAGCGGAGTTTGGCAAGTCGGAAGACATCGATTAATCGGTCAATGTGCATGCGCGGAATGCCGAGAATGGTGGCGGTTCTCTGCCCCCCCAGGGTGCAAAGCGAAGTTTGATAATACATATCTTCCAGCGGGTAAGGAAAAAAACTTTCCGCTTCGAGCGCCAAGAACTCATTGAGGTCGTCGGTGACCACCTCGGGAATTTCCACGCGGGAGGAAAGTACCCAACTAACAGGCAAACTCAGCACGCAATCGCTGAGGGAAATACCAGCAGCATCCAGGTGATTACGAATTTCCTGAGCTGTCAGTTCCACATCATCCGTTAACGGGTTCACCGCCAGAGAGGCATGCGTCTGTCGCGCCTGGAGATTGGGATCGCTGCGGAGTTCAATCGCAAATAGTTCGCGATTGTTCAGTGCCAGCGACAAAATGTTTTTCTTTACGGCCATACTCATTTTTTTGTTTCTCCTACCTCTGTGTCTAACGTCTCGCGAATTTCTTTTCCCAGCGGCCAGCCCATGCGGGTGCGATCACGGTGATAAATAATTTGGGGGGTATTTGATGATGTATCTATTACCATGCTCTCACGTTGAAAACCGCGCCCGTATTCACCAACAGCGGCAATGTCTGCCGTGTACACATAACTGTGCGCGGTAAGGTACTTTCCCGCTTTAGTAATTTGATCGGATGTAAGAATGCTCGCCACCCAAGCGATCGTTTTCATTTTATCAGTCGTGAGACCATCACGGGTACTGACAATGGTGTCCGCTGTAGAACTATCGAGTCCTGTGACACAGGTGAGAACATCTGCAGAAGCGGTGTTGACGTTGACGAGGCCTGTCTCGTAATCTTTATCTGATATGGCCAAATAAGTATCCACTTTGGCAAATTCTTCGGCAGTCATACCGCTGCGGACATAGAAGTCCAAGAGGCTTGTAACATTTCGCGCATTTCCGACCTTGCTCATAATGGCTGCAGCGCGGGAAGAACTGATTTTATCCGTTAATAACGTTGTTAACTTTGGCTTTATTTCCAAGGTGGTGGAGGTCACATTGATGCGTTTGGTTCCATCAGCAGCCACGTTGGGTTCACGGCTATAAACGGTGAGATATTCCATCACCCCGAAATCGATTTTTCCATCTCCATTGTCGGCTGGCCAATTGGTGTCACCGTCATTTTCGTTATCGTCCAACACTCCGTTGTTATTGGTGTCTTCCTTATACAAGAGGTCCATATTATCATCGACACCAATTACCAATCGAAGTTCTTCCAGTGTTTCAAGATCAGCATTTTTGCATTTGTAAGATGGCGTGCCGAGTTGGTAAGTCAATGTTTCAGCGCCATTTTCGGTGGAGGTATCGTTTTTGTCGCGCCAATCAATGATGCGAGCCGCTAACGAATCAGTCATGTTTGGGATAAGTTTCAGCGTAGCCAGCGAAGCCGTGTTAATGTTTATCTTGGAGGCTTCATCCACCAATTCAAAGTGCAGTTCTTTTCCGTGTTTATTTTTCTCCGGCGCACGCCCAATAAGCCACGCTTTTCCTTTTCCGACTTGAATGGCGTCTGCAACGTAATCCGTTTCTACCACCGGAAGAATGCCTTTATTGTCTTTGTTCCACGTTGTAAAAAAGTCCAACAGGTAACGGCGCATGCCATCAACGGTTTGACGGGCTTGCGCGGCTTGAACGTAATTATCTGACGCCCGGTACTCCAAATTCATATCGTCACTGTAGTAAAGCGTAACAGCGGCAATACCAATCATCACCCAAAGCACAACGATGAGGATCGAGGCGCGGCGATGAAGGAGAGAGTGGAGTTGGCGTTTGAGTTTCATCATTTGGTTGTACTAGTCTGTAGATGCGGTGGTATCTGTAGATGCTGCGGACTCTGTAGACGGCGGAGTGTTTATGATCTCTGTTACGATTTCTATGGGTTGCTTCTGCCGCTCTGTTTTCTTCTCGGGAGCCAGAAAACCAATCTGGACGCGAACGGCGGTGGGGAGAGATTTGGTGCTCAGGTCGTCCGTGCTCCAAGCGTCTATCCATTCGCTATTGGTGGAGTCATAATAATCGACCTGAAACGAATCGACTTCGTGTAGCAACGTTTCCATAGGCAAGGTTTCTGAAGTGGTGGCAAGCAGATTTCGCGTAACGGTGCGGGTCAGGTTCAGACCGCGCGCCGCGTTCTTGTTGATTTTACCATGTTGCTTTGCGTTATCTGGTGTTTCAAGGGTATATTCGACCGAGATTACATCTCCCCAAGGGGCTTTATCGGTAATAATTCCCGAGGCGCTGTAGAAGGTAAGCGTGTCACGTCGGACTTTACCTTCTTCGGTTGGCGCCCCCACAAATGCCCCAACCAAACTATCTTGAGGCGGCAGGGCATATTTCAAATCGTTTTCGATAATTGTCAAGGCACGCGTTTGCGGAACGTTTTGTTCCAGTGATATTTGGGAAGATTCGCGTAACTGCAATACACTGCTAAAAAGCACACCAATGGCCCCCATCAGAATAGCCAAAATTGTAATGGCTACCAGTATTTCTACTAGGGTAAATCCTTTGGAGTGT
This sequence comes from Candidatus Sumerlaeota bacterium, assembly GCA_003501375.1. Taxonomy (GTDB): domain Bacteria; phylum Sumerlaeota; class Sumerlaeia; order UBA8349; family UBA8349; genus UBA8349. The sequence continues at coordinate 16,031 of DNPO01000211.1, forward strand.
ATTGGGCTGTTTGCGCGCATATTCAATTTTTCTGTCGAACAGAAACCATCACGTTTAGGACTGGAGGCCGTGGAAAATACTTTAATAAAGTAATCTTTATGATGAAGAACTGGTACTGGAGGAAGATGAACTACTGGTGGCACTGGTTGGTATCAGAGTTTGCAACGTAACTTCATGGTTGCTCCCCTCTACCTTGTAAGTGACCGCAATGGTCATGAGTGTCATGTCCGAAGTTTGGGTTCCCGTTGCGGTGGTGATAGACCAGTCTTCTGTAGTTATTTTCCATGAGTAATCTGACCAGTCGGTGCCAAAATCACCACTCAACGTGCCATCACGCCAGGTATCCTCAATAATAGAGGTACGTAACTGTCTTTCGGCCAGTTGGGTGGCGGTACGCTTGCGTTCTGCAATGACTCCGGCGCGACTGCTGACCAGCATGGCTTCCACGAAAATGGGCGCGACAACAGACAGTATGAGCAGTGCGGCCAGCACTTCCACAAAGGTGAAGGCGCGTCGGCGGCAATTAGTTGGTGTCATCGTCCTGTATCTCATAATTAACACCCAGTTCATCCAACCCGATTTTCAATGTGCCTTTTTGTGAATCAGTGAAAGCAAATTCTTCCATGCCATCCTGTTCAAGCGTGCCATCCGGCCAGTAAACAATAACCGCGGCACCTTCTTTATCCAGCCATTTGCCATCGATTTTCAGTTTGATTTTTTCCCCCAACTTGAATTCGACCGGCTCATGGTTGGGGTGTTGGTAATATGTCGAGGTGCGCAATCCATACTGGTTTTTGCTGGGCGATACCCAAAGTTCCACACGTTCCGAACGAGAAATCGCTTCGTTATGCGCGAAACGGGTGGCGGCGATGAACCGTCGGCCTTCCTCTTGTAAACGACGCCCTTCCACAAACCCCCGAAACTGCGGGACGCTGAGACCAGCGAGGGTGACAAGCAGCAGCATGACAACAATCAGTTCAATCAGGGTGAATCCACGGCGGGAAGAACGCAAAGGAATCAGCCCAGGATAAACACGGACGAACATAGAAAATTTCAAACCTACACGCGGGTAAAAATCCAACATGTTAGCAAATTTTGCTCGCGTGTCCCCTCCCCCTGGTTTGTCTGTGCTCTCGATGTTCATCCGTGCTTATCCGTGGCTGATTCGTTTGTCTGCTGCATTCTTATCTGCTACGCAATCTGGGATTCTTTACCAATCCTTATTTGTTACTGTCAGCATCTACCCAGTTGCCAATCGTGCTCGCTCCGCCTTCACCCTTAGGCCCCTTGGACGAAATATCGAATTTCTTCGGGTTGTGCTTTCCGGGGCATTCATAAGTGTATTCGTTTTGCCAGGGGTCTTTGGGAATGGAGTCGAGGTAAGGGCCATGCCACTTACCGCTGCCTTTCGGCTCTGTTACCAAATCTTGTAAGCGGCTTGGGAAATAGCCCATATCTACCTCAAAGCGCTGGAGAGCGGTCGAGAGGGAACTGATCTGGGTTACGGCGGAGACCTTGTTGGCACGTTCGGTACTACCAACAACGTTTGGCAATACGATGGCGGCAAGAGTGGCCAAGATAACGAGCACGGCCAAAATTTCCACCAGCGTGAAGCCTCGGCGGTTGTTTGAGTTGTGGAGCATACGACGGGGTTTGATTCTCATTGTTTGGTTCCTCCTTGGAACTATTTGATGTAGTTTTGCATATTGAAGATGGGTAACACCATACCAATAAAGATGACGCCAATCAATGCTGCCATAAGAAGCAACAAAACGGGTTCTGCCAGAGAAACGGCCATGCGAATTTTTCGATCCAATTCCTCTTCCGTTATTTTTGCGAGGCGCAGTAGTTCTGGTTCCAGGCGTCCGGATTCTTCCGCCACCGCAATCATTTCAATCACGGATTCTGGAAACAAAGCGGAACTGTCGCGCAGACTGTTTGCAAGCGAAGCACCTTGGCGTACCTTTTCAATGGAAGCGCTGAGGGCATCAATCAGTGTCTGGTTAACAATGGACTCACGAGCAACGCGTAATCCCTGCACGAGCGGAACACCAGCACCAATCAAGGTTCCCAGCATCTGACAAAAGCGGGTCATGGAGAAACGAGCGTTGATGCTGCCGAGAATGGGCGTTCTAAGTACCCACTGCTGGATAAGACGACGGCCGTCTTTGGTTTGCGACCAGCGGCGAACTTGGTAGATGATAAAACCCACTACCACTATCAGATAGAGACCATAGTCTCGGACGGCATGGCTCACACCAACGATAATTTGCGTGATGAGCGGCAGATGCCCGCCGAGCGAGTCAAATATTTTTTGGAACCGTGGGATGAAGAAAACCATAAGGAAAATCAATACCGCCACAACCATAACCATCAGGATGATGGGATAAACCATTGCGGACAACACTTTGCCGCGGAGTTCTTTTTCGTTGCGCAGGAAATCTGCGATTTGCCCGAGCACTTTGTCCAAAAAGCCACCCGCCTCACCCGCACGCACCATTGCCACCTGGACGCGGGGAAAACTATCGGGGTATTGCGCCATCGCATCGGCCAGAGAAGCGCCATCTACCACGCGGTCATGAATGTCCTGCCATTGTTGCTTGGCCGCAGGAGAAGACGCTTCGCGGTTGAGAATTTGCATGGCGCGGCTGAGCGGAACGCCTGCTGCCAACAAACTGGAGAGTTGCCGGGCAAAATCTTCACGTTCACGGAAAGAGATGCCTTTTTTAATGCCGAAACTGAAGCGCGGCGCGGCTGCTTTCGCTGTTTCTGCCGTTGCTTTTTGGGAAGCGGCGCTTTCTTTCAGCGAAACGGGACGCAATCCACGATGGTGCAATTGCCGCAAGGCATCCTGACGATTTTCCGCGTTCAAGACACCTTCAGAAGTTTTGCCGTTTTCCAGGGCTTTGTATGCAAAAGTTGCCATGTTTATTCACCCTATTGGATTGCAACGTTGATACGTTTGCGTATATCGCGACTGACGCGTAAGACTTCTTCTGCAGTGGTTGTGCCTTCGCGCACCACACGCCAACCATCTTCGTTCAAAAGACGCATTCCCTGCTTACGTGCCATGGTGCGAATTTCTCCAGAGGACGCGGCATGCAGCGCCATATCACGAATTTCATCGGTCATTTCCATCAATTCAAAAATGGCGCGTCGTCCGTTATAGCCGGTGTTGCGGCAAAGTTCGCAACCAGCAGCGCGATAAATTTTTTCATGGGGCTGAACACCAATATCTTCCCGAATGGCCTTGGTTTGAACGCTCAGGTCTTCCTGCTTGCAAGTCGGGCATAGAACACGAACAAGACGTTGGGCAATGATACCTTCAAGGGAGGAAGCAACCAGGTAAGGCTCCACGCCCATGTCAACCAAACGAGTAAGTGCGCCAGGTGCGTCATTCGTGTGCAGCGTGGAAAAAACCAAGTGACCGGTAAGCGATGCCTGCACGGCAATCTGGGCTGTTTCTCCGTCGCGGATTTCACCAATGAGCACAACATCCGGGTCATGGCGGAGGATGGCGCGGAGACCGCGGGCAAAAGTTAGACCTGTTTTTTCCGAAACTTGAATCTGATTAATGCCCTGCATGTGGTATTCGACCGGGTCTTCCACGGTGATAATCTTGCGCTCAATATCGTTGATCTCGTTCAACGCGGCATAAAGCGTGGTAGATTTACCAGAACCAGTGGGGCCGGTAACCAGAATAATAC
>DNPO01000433.1 GCA_003501375.1 Candidatus Sumerlaeota bacterium
GACCTTTTTCCTTACGTCATGGCGCGTGTGTGGGCTAGAGAAACGCAGCAGAAGAAATTTCTGAAAAACTGGATCGTCAAGCAAAAGGTTACGAACCACAATCCCATGGGATTTACGGGGCTTGCCATGAATATGCGTCGTGCTCCGTTTGATGATCGGCGTGTTCGTTTGGCAATGGCGCATTTGATGAATCGCGAGAAAATCAACTCCGGTTTGTTGTATAACATGTACTTTTTGCATAAATCGTATTTTGAGAGCCTGTACGACGCAGCGCACCCCTGTAAGAATGAGTTGGTTTCTTTTGACAAACAGAAGGCGCGGGGGTTGCTGGCGGAAGCGGGATGGAAAGCGAATCCGACCACGGGTATTTTAGAAAAAAATGGAAAGCCCTTTGCTTTCAAGTTTCTCTCCAGCGCAGCAACTCTTAATAAGTACCTCGTTATCTATCAGCAGGATTTGAAAGATGTGGGTATTGAGATGACGATTGACCAGAAGGATTGGGCTTCCTGGTTGAAAGATATGGACGAGTTTCATTACGACATGACTGGGTCGAACTGGATGTCGGGCTCGCGTGACGACCCGGAAGGGATGTGGCATTCCAAGGAAGCGGACCGCCAGGCGAGTTCCAATATAACGGGATTCAAAAATGCACGGGTGGATGAACTGATCGAGAAGCAAAAATCGATTTTTGACCTTCAGGAGCGCAACAAGATATATCGCGAGATTGATTCGCTGATTTTTAATGAGCACCCTTATGTGCTTCTGTGGAATTTGGATTACCAGCGGCTGCTTTACTGGAACCGTTTTGGTACGCCCCCCACGGTATTGTCGAAGTTTGACCGGGAAGAGTCAGCATACAAGTATTGGTGGGCAAGTCCTGATACGCGGGAAGAGTTACGGGATGCGGTGCGAGGCAATTGGGCCTTGCCACACAAGGAGCTGGAGATTAAGTTTGATGAGAAGTTTGGGAAATGACAAAAGGGAGGAAGACGGATATGTTTGAGTTTAAAAATCCCAATCGTATCTTTCTTTACACCGGACTTTTTCTTGGTATCTTATATACGTTCATATTTCCACCTTTTCAGGTATCCGACGAAGCGTTACATTTTTGCAAGGCCTATGCGTTGTCTGAAGGGGATTTATTTCCTCGAAATTCACCGAGTAAGGCGCAATATTATGTTTTTAACCGCCCTGTTAGTTTGGACGAGGTGATTAATTTTGGTGAGTTTTTCCGGGTAACCGGAGGGCCGACGGTTCGCGTTCCAGTTACAGACATCTGGGAGGGCCTGAAGATTCCGCTGAATCCGGAAAAACGCGCGGATGTTGAATCCTCCAATGTGGCGGTGTATTCTCCTGTTGGCTATATTGCCCCAACGGCCGTTTTGCTTGTTGGACGATTGTTGCATTTACCTCCTTTGATTCTCATGTATTTGGGGCGCCTTGCTGCGGGGGGGCTGTGGCTTGCCATGATCTATGCATCTTTGCGGCTCGTTCCTCGCTTGGCAGGTATCTTTGGGCTACTCGCTCTTTTTCCCGCGTGTATGTCCATTGGTTGGGGAATTACCCCGGACAGTTGTTTGGTGGGGGCCAGTTTTCTCTTGACCGCTGCATTTATCCGATGTGCGCACGGTGCTGAAGAGCGGTTAGGCCGACAGCATTTGCTTCCCCTTTTTCTTTTATGTGCTTTGGTTGGTTGTATTAAGCCCGGGTACGTTTTTTTGTACCTTCTCTTTTGGTTGATTCCGCCTGCCAAACTGGGGGGGGGGCGTCGTGCTTTGCTCCTTTTTGGGGCTTTAACACTTATAGTTTTTCTCCCGATTTTATTTTGGAGCGCTCTGAATACGATTCTTCAGACCTTTTTTACGCATGGGATAGGGCGTTTGCAGGGACATGTTGATGAAATGAATCCATCTGGGCAGTTGTACTTTGCATTAACACATCCGTTTAATTTTTTGCGGACATTTTTGAGGTCCTTTGTACGATGCGCACTCGGCGACCCGAATGTTTGGACGTTTGGCTTGGGAGGATTGTCCCCTGCCTGAAAACCTGGTTTGGTTGCATTTGATTCTGCCGCTGGCTGCTGCTTGGACTCCCGCCACAGAAGATTGCAGTCAGATGACTTGGCGTGATCGGTGTGTTATTTGGGGGGTGCTTGCTGTTTCTGTGTTGGGCATGGGAATGCTTTTGCACATGTTGTCAGACCCGGTTGGACATCCGGCCATTCGGCCCTTGCTGCGGGGCCGTTATTGGTTGCCTTTGCTTCCTCTTGTTTTTATTCCTTTGCAGGGATTGCGTCCGCGTGGCCCAGCCCTGTTGTATTTGATAGCAGGTGGCGGATTGGCTTATTCCTTACTTAGTGTGGCAAAGCGGTATTATCTTTCTGATTAGTTTTATTGACGGGAATTAGGATATTTTTTCGGGATGGATTCACCATGCATCGTTTACACTACTTTTTCAAACGCCTCCTGCTTATTATTCCGACCTTCCTCGGCATTACGCTGGTATGTTTTACGCTGATTCAGTTTGTGCCGGGAGGCCCGGTGGAGCAAACTCTGATGCGCATGCGTGGCAATGGAATGGGGGGAGAGGGTGGACGTGGCGCACGCTCTGACGCTGGGACCATCAGCCCTGAGCAATTAAAGGCGATTCATGAGCGGTTTGGTTTTGATAAGCCTATAATGGCACGGTACTGGAAGTACTTGTGGACTGATCGGTTAGGTCTGAAAAGTTTGTCGTTCAAATTTCCTAACAAGACCGTGTGGCAATTAATTGCCGAGCGTTTGCCGGTATCGCTGATTTTTGGTGTTACGGGTTTTTTATTGAGTTATATCGTGTGCGTACCGCTGGGTATTACGAAAGCGTTACGCAATGGCACCTCCTTTGATGCGGCCACCAGTGTCCTGGTCTTTGTTGGATATTCCATCCCTGGGTTTGCGCTAGGTATGCTGCTGAAAATGCTATTGTGTGGTACGGTGGAAGGTATGCCCGACTGGCTGCCGCATGCGGGCTTTGCGTCAGATCAATATGCTCTGCTTGGATTTTGGGGCAAGGTATGGGATCGCATCCTGCATATGATTCTGCCTGTTACCTGCTACATGGTGGGTAACTTTGCCGTGCTTACGTTGTTGATGAAAAATTCGCTTCTCGAAGAGGTTTCCAAGGATTATATCCGTACCGCTCGTGCCAAGGGCTGTACTGTCTCGCGTGCTATCTGGGTGCACGCGTTGCGTAATTCGTTGATTCCCATTGCCACCGGATTTGGCGGAATTCTCACCGTTATGTTTGCGGGTTCGGTACTGATTGAGCAGGTATTTGAAATTCCAGGCATTGGGCGTTTGAGTATGGAAGCGATTGTCGGACGTGACTACCCGGTGTTCATGGGCATTCTGACCCTGACGTCTATTCTTGGACTGCTTGGGAATATTCTTTCAGATTTTTGCTATGTCTTGATTGATCCGCGAATTGACCTTTCCAAGTAAATTCTAAAAAAACATTGGCTCATACCTGTTTGAGAATGCACGCATTAAACAACCAGGAACTCCTCAAAGTCTAGATA
>DNPO01000078.1:0-745 GCA_003501375.1 Candidatus Sumerlaeota bacterium
TCGATCCGTTCTTCACCACCAAGAGCACCGGCAACGGGCTAGGCCTTTCGTCAGTATATGGCATTTTAAAAGCGCACCAAGCCGGAGTAAAAGTAGAAAGCGAACCCAACGTTGGCACCTGTTTCACGCTCTATTTTCTCGCCGCGAAGGATTCGCAAATTCGCTTGGTTGGTGGCACGGAGAAGACCTCCATGCGCGGCGGGAACGAAACCATTTTATTGGTGGATGACGAAGAAGCCGTTTTGAAAGCCGCCGCCGGCATGCTGGCCACACTCGGCTACCGCGTGGTAACAGCCAACGATGGCGAGGCCGCCCTGCGTGTTTTCCAGGAACGCCCCCATGCAATTGACCTGGTACTGACCGACATTGCCATGCCCAACCTGCACGGTCGTGCCGCAGCCAAAGCCATGCGCATGGTCAAACCCGGCCAACGTTTTCTCTTTACCAGCGGCTACACCGATGAGCAGCAAATCGACGCGTTAAATCAGGACGGGTTTCAACACTTCATCGGCAAACCGTACTCGATGATCGATCTCCAGGCCGCCATCCGCGCATCGCTGGACGCGCAATAAAAGCCCATAGAGCAATAAATTGAACAAGCGGGGACTGTCGCAAGAAGCACCCCTTCTTTGGAGTGCGGCAGCATGATGCCGCTGTGCTGTTACGCGACATGTCGCGTGATTTTTCTTTTGGCCTCCTGTTGTTTCCGTTCGGGAAAACACCCCATCAACACAAACAAACTGCG
>DNPO01000078.1:1018-2845 GCA_003501375.1 Candidatus Sumerlaeota bacterium
GACATGTCGTGCAACGGCAAAGCGGTGTCATGCCACCGCACTCCATAGGGGGCATTCCGTAACCTTGAAACCCTCCGGTTAAACAACGAGACAAACACATCTTTTCCTTCCCCCTCTCGCCATATTGTGCTATAAAAAACACATTCCCGAAAGGAGTCACCCTCATGGCAGCGAAAATCTACGTAGTTTTTTATAGCATGTACGGGCACGTCTATCAAATGGCCCAAGCCGTTGTCGCAGGCGCAACCGAAGCAGGCGCAGAAGTCAGCCTTTTCCAAGTACCAGAACTGGCCCCGGACGAGGCACTTGCCGCACACGGTGCGTTGGAAAAACGCAAAGCCTTTGCGCACATTCCGATCATCCAACCCGAGCAGTTGGCCGATGCCGACGCCATTATTTTCGGCACCCCCACCCGCTTCGGCAACATGTGCTCGCAAATGCGCAACTTCCTCGATTGCACCGGTGGACTTTGGGCCAAGGGCGCACTCATTGGCAAAGTCGGCAGCGTTTTCGCCAGCACCGCTTCTCAACACGGCGGGCAAGAAACCACCATCACCAGTTTCCACACCACGCTCTTTCACCACGGCATGATTGTGGTAGGCGTACCCTACTCCGAAGCGCGCCTTGTCAACATGGACGAAATCACTGGCGGCACGCCCTACGGCGCTACCACCCTGGCCAAAGGCGATGGATCGCGTCAGCCGTCCGAAAACGAACTGGCAATCGCCAAATTCCAAGGCGCACACGTCGCAAAAATCACACAAAAATTAGTGGGCTAAAAACATCACTTCTCGACCAGTCGCCTATAAGTCGCATAAGGCATATACGCCTTATGCGACTTATTTTTTTGCCAGCAATATGGTAACATATAAACAATATACATATTGACAAAATAGCCCATCTTGGAGTATACCGAAAGCAGAGGCAGGAAGATAAGGAGGCAAAAATGTTCAAAAACATACGCGGCGCATGGTTTGTTGTCGTTCTGGCGTTGGCTCTGCTCACCGCCGGTTGCGCCAGCAATTCCACTTATTGGAACGACCGGAAGCGGGACGCGCTGGATATTGTTACTTTAACAGTTGGAGTGGGTGCGGGCGCAAAAGCACAAGTGGGACCACTAAACAACGGATTGTCGCTTATTGTAGATCGCATGGGGCTGCGGTCAGGGACTTTCGGCATAACAAAACCATCGCAGGGATGTTGGGATACTTCTGGTTCTGATTTGCTTCTTCTTTCCATGGACTCATGTTACTGGCCGGGTGATAGACGAACAGACGCAAAAAATTACTCATCGGGTTCCATATTCTGTTTTCCGTTCCCACCGATGAGAAACTTTTATGCAAACCGGGATGCGTTGGATAGGTCTTTTTGCTCTAATTTGCCGTATTACACCCGGCTCGAAGTTTGTGGCGGATTCATTGGGACGTTGCGCGTCGGAATCAATCCCGGCGAGTTGTTAGATTTTTTGCTGGGGTGGACGACATTGGATATTTACCAGGACGATGAAGTAGCGATCCAAAAAATGGTGGCGGAAGAAGAAGCCGCAAGGGCAAATATTAAAAAAGAAAACGAAGAACGGGACGCGAAACAAGCGGAAAGAGAAAAGGAAAAAAAGAAGGAAAAAGAGAGACAACGCGAAGCGGAGAAGGCTGCTCAAGATGCCCGCGCCAAACAATACCCGATGGTACAAGGAATCGACTAAAACAGGAGGAATATTTTTATCCTGTAAATCCTGTTCATCCATGTTAAAACGCTTTGAAGTTCTCTGTGCCTCTGCGGTAAAATTTTTTGTTTTGAAGTTATCTGTACTACTATCCGTCAACTTCT
>DNPO01000078.1:3004-3191 GCA_003501375.1 Candidatus Sumerlaeota bacterium
TCCTGTAAATCCTGTTCATCCATGTCCATTTTGCTGTTACATCTTGATTACTTTTTCGCCGCCAGCAACGCATCCGCCACCTCGGCAAACCCCGCGCCCGATTCGCTCGGGGTAATAAACGCTGGTTTCTGCTGAATCAGATCAAGCAAAGGCGCAACGTTTGCCATGCCGAACGACATCGGGAAAT
>DNPO01000296.1 GCA_003501375.1 Candidatus Sumerlaeota bacterium
TAATCTTAGAACCTGGAACCGCGTGCGGGTAGCCCTGGCCATCTGCGCGTTCGTGGTGATCCAGAACGATGTGCCGCGCTTCTGGCGTCAAGAGTTTTTCACGTTCCAAAAACCAGTTACCATACTGCGGATGCTTCTTCATTTCCACCCATTCCAATTCGAGCAACGGGCCTGGCTTATTCAAAATATCCACACGTACAAAACCTTTGCCCACATCGTGCAGGAAAAAGCCCGGTGCCAGGGTCTTTAACGTGTCCGTAACATTTTTCCCGCCGTGGAGTTCGAGAGCAAGCGCCATCCCCAAATGTCCGACATTAACCGCGTGAGCCGCATTGGAATACTCCTTGCGCGACATACCAAGGAGCAGGGGAAGTATCTTTTTTTCGTCAGAAAGCATCCAGTCCAACGTCAGACTGATCTGTTCTCCAATGCGATAGACATTCAAAGGTCGCGGATGGTCATGCGTATCCTTGGCCAAATTCATGGTGAAATTATAGACGGCACGCGCCTTGGCTCGGTTGTCCAGAAACGCGTGCTGCAAAATACTTTGTATCGCCTCTTCCTGATATTTCAGGACAGAGGGAATGTCAGCGACAGCACAATAAAGGGAATAACGCAGGGTTCCCTCCAATACCTGGCGACGAACGGTCGAGTCAACTTCAGAGTCTGCTTTAAGAAAAAGTTCCAAGCGCTGCTCGGCATTCAAGCGATAAAAATCCACGGGTACCGGAGCGTTTGCAAGGAGGAAGGCAGGAGCAATGGGGATATAAAGCCCCTCATTGCTGCTGGATCCGCGGCTGCTGGTGGAAAGCGCTCCGAGAGGTTTAACAGCGATCTCAGAAGGAGGGGAAGTAGAAGGCGTATCGTTTCGTATCATACTAACGTGTAGTTTATGCTGCTCGCGCTTTGGGGGCAAGTAAAAAACATTCCCGCGCGTGATTGACGCGGTGTGTGACGCAGACGTGGACGTTTTGGAACAAACGGATTAAAAACAGAGTGAGGGGTTCCGGGAAAAAGATTGAATTATGTGTTTATGTACAAACATGATAATAGGGATTTTAATTCATATTTCGCAGCGGTTGTAAAGGCTTGTTTATTTTGCGCATGGAATTTGCTTTGGGGGGGCATGTAGGAATAGGGGTCAACGGTCCATCCCCTTCAAAGCAAAGACAATATAAAAAAATTACCTGAAGTAAAAGGAGATTGTAATCATGAAGATGTTCAAAATGTTGCTGAGTGTTGGTCTGGGACTTTCCCTGTTGGTTGGAAGCGCAATGGCAGCCGATGAGGCGACCACGAGTACTCAAGCCACCAAGGGAGAGAAAAAAGCGGGGGCAACTGCCGCTATAGGCGAACGCACTGCGATGATTACGCTTGTCGGCGAGGTTACCAAGGTGGAGGGCGATGTGGCGACTGTCAAAGCGCAAAGTGGTGCTGAGAAATCGTTCACACTGAGCAAAGATGCCCGCATTCGCGTGATCAAAGCCGCAGGGGACAAGGCTACTGGCGCGATTGCCGATGTGAAGGTTGGTACCTTTGTCAGCGCACGTTGCGTCAAGGATGGGGAAAAACTTGCATCCAAGATTCTCACGGTTGCTCCTTCCGCCGACCTGCTTCCCGCCCACAAGGCAGCTGCTGCAACCGCGGGTGCTGCTGATGGCGCCAAGAAGAAAACCAAGACCGCTGCTACAGCCAACTAAGGGTTAGTAATACCATTTGTTTTCGATAACGCGATTCCCTGAAGCATGGGAATCGCGTTTTTTTATTTCCATATTGGGTTGTTTCCTCTTTGTACTCTTGGAGTCTTGTGGGTTAACTGAAACGGCAATGCGTTTTCTATTGAAGCCTGCGCGGTCTTTTTCTAAAGTAAGCACATGGCTACAGAACAGATTCACCCCGAAATCCTTTTTTTTGCCCCCAGCGAAGAGCGTCGCACTGCGATTGCCGAATATGCGCAATCGTATGCTGACTGTCTGGCAACTTTCAAAGAAAACCTGACCATCCTGCCTGTTTTGTCGCAGGAAGTCCCGGAAGAATTGGACACGCCCGACGTGGTGCCATCGCTCACCGGGCGTGTGCGTCACATGACACGGGAAGTGTTGAATCAAGCAGGGGCGACCGCCAACCAAGTTTTGCATCTGGAACTCGACAGCCATACCCGGCGCGAATTTTGCGCCGGATACCATGCCGCCCGCTTGCGCCCTGACAGTCCGTTGTGCATCGTTTTTCACGAACCGCCCATCCTGCCTGTGTTGCCACGCAACAAGGAACTGAACACCAAGAGCAGCTTTCTTGAACGTTTTCTCACCGTCTTTACGGATGGCATGGCAGCCCGGGCACACCAGCGCATGGTGGATTACCTGCTCTCACGCGCCAGTGTACTGCTTTCCTCAAGCAAACGCGGCGGAGCGCTCCTCGCGCAAAAGTACCCGCGCTATCAGCGTAAAATCGCCTATCTGCCGCCTGTCTCCATTGGTAAAATTCCCCCGCAAATGGAACCCAATGTGCGGGAATTCCCCGCCGTGCTGGAACTGACTTTTTTTGGTTTTATCCGTCCTAACAAAGGAATTGAGCAAATACTGGAAGCGCTTTTTGTCCTACAGAAAAAAAATCGCGTTCCCCTGCAAAAGCATTTTCACCTGCGCATCCGCGGCTACCTGTCGTCGGAAGGCTTGCTGTCGGGCTATGCCGAGGGGATCAAAAAAATGATCTACCGACTGGAACTAAACAACATAATCGATTTCCAACCCGGCGACCTCACCTCGGAAGATGCAGATCAGTTGCTCACAGAAACGGATGTCCTTCTCCTTCCTTATCGTCCCGGGACCTGCGACGGCGCCAGCATGGCGCTGCTCCGCGCGGAAGCCTGGTGTGTTGCGCCCATCGCCAGCGATACGGGCAGTATGCACGAATTGATCGAAAACGGGAGTAATGGATTGCTCTATACAGCGGGTAATATGCAATCGTTGGTGGACTGCCTGCAAAAACTTATCCAGGACAAAACGCTGTGCCAAAAATTAGCCCAAGCCTGTCGTGACCGCGCCCTTACCGAACGTGCTCCGGTACGCATTGCCAGCCTGGCTAATGCACTCTATCGTGAAATGCTCACCGCACGCGACGAACGCCGCGCCGTTTTTATTCCCGAGGAATTGCGAGTTCCCGGCCTGCATTATGAGACGCGCAAGACCGCCGCGCCCAAGCAGAAATAGGGCGCTTTTATGACCGTCACTGTTCCACCTAACACTCCTTTGGTCTATGCCATCGTTCTCAACTGGAACGGCGAAAAAGACACCATCGAAACGTTGGAATCGCTCGCACGCTTGGAAATTCCCGAGGGCGTGCGCTTTGAAACGCTGGTGGTCGATAATGCATCGCGGGCTGAGTCGGTCGCGGCTATCCGCGCGGCCTTTCCGCAAATCGAAATTCTCCAAACTGGTGCAAACCTCGGCTATGCCGGCGGTAACAACGTCGGAATCCAGTTGGCGCAGGAGCGAGGTGCGGACTGGCTACTGGTACTCAACAACGACATCGTCGCCGATCCGCCGATGCTGCGCCAACTGCTCGACGCGGCAAACGCTGATCCAGCGCTCGCCATTCTCGGCCCACGCGTCTATCGCTACGAAGCCCCCGAGCAACTTTTTTACACGGGCTGGGTGATCGATTGGGCAAAGTATTTATTCTACCGCGTTCCCGCCAATCCCACGCCTCCGCCCATTTTGGACGTTGCCTGGGTGCAAGGTTGTGCGTTGATGGTGCGAGCAGATTTCGTCCGGGCGCATGGCGCGTTTGACGAGCGCTACCATTTGTATTGCGAGGATGCCGACTGGTGCGTTCGTGCGCAACGCGCGGGATTCCGCACCGTGGAAATTACCGAAGCGCGTCTCTGGCACAAGGGCTACGCGTCCTCAGGTAAAAACTCACCCCTCAAGACCTATTACGGACTCCGCAACCGCTTGCTCTTTATCGATGAGCACGCCCCACAAAAAAATAAATTCAGTTTGCGCTGGCGTTTGTTATTATTGGACGCAGGCGCTCAAGCCTTGCGGGCTACGCGCCA
>DNPO01000236.1 GCA_003501375.1 Candidatus Sumerlaeota bacterium
CTCCCATCGCGCGGAAAGCGCGGTACTCGGCGCGGGTTTCGAGGTTTGGCCCGGTTACGCCGACCAAAATGCCGCGATGGGTACGGATGCCTGCTTTGAGCGCAACTTCCTCGCCCATCTCGATGAGCGCGTGATTATACGGCTCGAACATGTCGGGGAAACGCGGGCCGAGCGTGTCATCGTTTGGACCGACGAGCGGGTTGACGCCCATCATGTTGATGAAATCCTCAATGAAAACGAGCGAGCCGCGCGGAATGTCCTGATTCATGCTACCGACGGCGTTCATGACGATGAGCATTTCACAGCCGAGCGCTTTCATCACGCGCACGGGGAAGGTGACCTGCTTCATCGTGTAGCCTTCGTAGAAGTGGAAGCGGCCCTGCATGAGGCAGACGGGCTGCCCGCCAAGATTGCCCAAGAGCAGGTTGCCGTGGTGCGATTCGACCGTGGAAAGCGGAAAATGCGTGATTTGGTCGTACGGGATGCGGGTCGCACCCTTGACGCGGTCGGCCAAAGCGCCCATGCCGGTGCCGCAAATGACGCCAACACGGGGAATGAGGGCGGTTTTTTCACGGATGGCCTCGACGGCCTCGGCGATTTTAGTGCGTTCTTCTAAGACGAGGGGCGATGTGGTGGGCATGTTTGGCTCTTTCAAGAGAAGTTTTATAGGGCTTATAAGGGCCTATAAGCCTTATAAGGCTTATTTTTTTGCAGCGGTTTGCAGGCGTTGTATGGCTTCGTCTACCGCCTGCTCCGGCAGGCTGATGCGAAAATCCTTGTCTCGGGAAGTGGTGCCACGCAGGAGTTCCACCTGAGATTTCGCCACACCAACTGTTTTTGCCAGAAACTTGATAATGGCTGCGTTAGCCTCTCCGTCAACCGGCTTGGCCTGAATCCGTATCTTCAAACGATCTCCGTGGATTCCGGCGAATTCTGATTTAGAAGCCTGCGGCTGCACGTGGGTGCGGAGTTCGATGCCGCCGGGGACTTTCCTGATGGATTCCATGTTTTTTTCGCTAAATGGTCGCCCGGTGTGGGAAATTACGGGCGTCCCCCTCCGAAAAGGTGCATCTATGTACTCTAGAAAACGTACCCTGTCAAGTTAAAACACGGGAATGAAGGAAATGAATTTTGCAGCAAAGACAAAATTGTGATGGCAAGGGGTCGCAAAAAGAGGCGGAAAAAGGTCAAAGCATACCGAAATGTTTGAATTTGTCAAATTCTCAAGAAACACTGACTTTTTTCAAGCATAATGTCGTTTTCCTTTGACTTTTTGGATATGTTTTCAGAGGGTATAATTCGGTAAATAGGGGTATTGCCCCAAGGGGGATGCACGGGGTTCTGCGGAGCCGCCCTGTCCCCATAAATACAAGTTTTGAGAAACGGAGAGAACGGTAATGAGTCGGCAAACCGGGTTGGGGAAGGTGAGTTGGAGGAGCCTGTTGGGAGCGGCTGCGTTGACAGCACTGTGCGCCGCGCCTGCACTGGCGAGCGAAGCAGACATCAAACTGCCGGATTTGGGCGCGGTGATGTTTTTTGGCGGCGCAATCCGAGGCGTTGTTCTTCTGTGGCTTGGCTTGATTGTGTGTGCGATTGGGTTGGCTTTTGGTTTGTTCCAGTATGCCCAGATTGACAAGGCTCCGGCGCACAAGTCGATGCAAGACGTGTCGGAAATCATTTGGGAAACCTGTAAGACGTACTTGTTCCAGCAGGGCAAGTTCCTGGCGATGCTTTGGATTTTGATTGGCGCTTGCATGGCGTACTACTTTGGTAAATTGTCCGGGATGTCCGTGTTGAATGTGGGCGTCATTTTGCTGAGTTCTATCGTTGGTATTTTGGGTTCCTATGGCGTGGCGTGGTTTGGTATTCGCATCAACACCAAAGCCAACTCCCGTTCCGCGTTTGCGGCCCTCAAGCCGAAGACCGGTGCGCTGGATGCCTTGCTTGTCCCGATGAAGTCCGGTATGAGCGTTGGTTTGTTGCTGGTTTGCGTTGAATTGTTCTTCATGATCGTGATTCTGACTCTGCTTCCGTTGGACTTGGTTGGCCCCTGCTTCATTGGTTTTGCCATTGGAGAGTCGCTGGGCGCTTCCGCTCTGCGTATCGCTGGTGGTATCTTCACGAAGATCGCTGACATCGGTTCCGACTTGATGAAGATCGTTTTCAACCTTCCCGAAGATGACCCGAAGAACCCTGGTGTGATCGCGGACTGTACCGGTGACAACGCTGGCGACAGTGTTGGCCCGACCGCTGACGGTTTTGAAACCTATGGCGTTACCGGTGTTGCGCTCGTGTCCTTCCTGGCGCTGGCCTTGGCTGGTCCCGAGCAGCAAGCCGCTTGCGGTACGTTGATCATCTGGATTTTCGTCATGCGCGTTCTCATGATCGTGACCTCCTTGATCTCCTACTTCATCAACGACGTCCTTACCAAGTCCCTCTATGGTGACGGCAAAGAGTTTGATCCCGAAAAACCGTTGACCCACTTGGTCATCATTACCTCGGTTGTGTCCATCGTCATTACCTACGTCGCGAGCGCGGTTCTGCTTCCGGCTTCGGAATTCGGTAACCTGTGGTGGGTGCTTTCGACGATTATCAGCTGCGGTACTATCGCTGGTGCGTTGATCCCCGAGTTTGTCAAGTTCTTCACCAGCACGAATTCTCGTCACGTGAAGGAAGTCGTTACCTGCTCCGAGCAGGGCGGCGCTTCGCTGAACATTCTGTCCGGTTTTGTGGCCGGTAACTTCTCCGCCTTCTGGCTGGGCTTGCTGATGATGATTCTGATGGTGGTTGCCTACCTGATTTCTGGCAATGCCGACCTGATGAAACTGATGCCTGCCGAGTATCCCTTCGCCGCTCCGATTTTCGCGTTCGGTTTGGTTGCGTTCGGTTTCCTGGGTATGGGCCCGGTTACGATCGCGGTTGACTGCTTCGGCCCGGTTTCCGATAATGCCCAGTCCGTTTACGAACTGAGCCAGATCGAAGCCATCCCCGAAATTTCCAGCAAAATCGAAGCCGAGTTTGGTTTCAAACCCGACTTTGAGAATGCCAAGTTGAACCTTGAGAAAAATGACGGTGCGGGCAACACGTTCAAGGCCACGGCTAAGCCGGTGCTTATCGGTACCGCCGTTGTCGGCGCCACGACGATGGTGTTCGGTATCATCCTGCTGCTTCAGCACGCGTTGAAACCGATCTTTGGCGACGTGGTTACGAAACTCAGCCTGGTTCAGCCGGAAATCATCTTCGGCTTGATGCTTGGTGGCGCGGTCATTTACTGGTTCACCGGTGCGGCGACGCAGGCGGTTGTTACCGGTTCGTACCGTGCGGTTGTGTACATCAAAGAGCACATGAAACTCGATGCTTCTACCGCTTCGATCAAGGACAGCAAGGAAGTCGTGAAGATTTGTACGATGTATGCCCAAAAGGGTATGCTCAACATCTTCATCGTGCTGTTCTGCTCCTCGTTGGCGATTCCGCTGATTGACCCGTACCTCTTCATTGGCTACCTCATCTCCATTGCGTTCTTCGGTTTGTATCAGGCCGTGTTTATGGCGAACGCTGGTGGTGCTTGGGACAATGCCAAGAAAATCGTTGAAGTGGATCTGCGCGCCAAGAACACCCCGCTGCACGCTGCCGCCGTTATCGGCGACACCGTTGGCGATCCGTTCAAGGATACTTCTTCCGTCGCTCTGAACCCCGTGATCAAGTTCACCACGCTGTTCGGTCTGTTGGCGGTGGAAATCGCGGTTTCGATGATTCTGGCGGAGAAGGCTGGCACGGGTTCGCCCGCGGTTCGTTATGCAATCGCTGCCGTCCTTGCCGTGATCGCGTTGGTCTTCGTGTACCGTTCGTTCTTCGCCATGCGTATTCCGGTCGAAGCACCGGCTGGCAAGAAAGCATGAGTGTCATAAGGCGGAGTAATTGAGCCGCCAAGATGCCAAGTAAAAGAGCCGCCAAGGACTTTTGTTCAAGTTCTTGGCGGCTCTTTTTGTTTGGCGTCTTGGCGGTTTTGCTTTTGGGCGACGATGAAAAATTGCGTTGTTTTTACTTTTCCGAGCGAATCCGTTTGATTTTTTCAGGTAGTTTCCTATGATATAGGAGATAGGTAGTGCTTGGCGTCCTGATGGGTGGGAGTAAGACTATCGTACTCGTAGTATCCTGAACGGTTTTTCATGACTCTTTTACAGCGTCTTCTTGATTTTCTGGTAAATGCCAACCAATCCCTGGAAAGCTTCACGCAGCAATATGGCGTGTTGGTATACTTGGTTTTGTTTTTGATTATTTTTTGCGAATCGGGATTTTTGGTAGGGTGTTTTTTGCCGGGAGATTCCCTGCTGTTCACCGCAGGTTTTTTGGCAGGTACTGGCGTCTTGGAGTTTTGGCCTCTTTTAATTTTACTGATAGTCGCGACTATAACAGGATACAGCCTGAATTATTGGCAGGGGACGCGTACCGGGCCACATTTGTTTACCCAGAAACACAAGCGTTTTTTTAAGAAGGAACACATGATAAAAACCCACCAGTATGTGGAAAAGTACGGGGCGCGGGTTATTATCGCGGCGCGTTTCATTGGTTTTGTGCGAACGCTTGCGCCGTTTATGGCGGGTATGGGGAATATGTGTCCGTGGAGGTTTAATATTTGCAATATTATTGGTGGAGTGCTTTGGGTTGGTGCGTGTGTAAGTTTAGGGTACTTTCTATTTGATAATCCGCTGGTGCGGAAATTTTTTGCATAAAAAAAAGGAACGCGATACGATGCTGGAATACCTGATTCAATACGTGGACATGGGAGTGGAGATGGCCAAGGTGTGGGGGCCATTGCTGATTATTGTTCTGATGGCGATTGAGAGTTCGGTGGTTCCGCTTCCGAGCGAGGTGATAATTATTCCGGCGGGCGTGATGGTGGCACGGCAGGAGTTTATGTGGAGCGGCAATGTGTGGCTTTCCATGACGCTGGTGGTGGCTTGCGGGGCGTTTGGTTCCTTAATCGGGTCTTATGTGAACTATGTTGTTTCATCGTGGCTGGGGCGCCCGATTTTGCATAAGTATGGCAAGTACTTTTTCCTGAGTCCACACCATCTGGACCGTGCGGAAGATTTGTTCCGGGAATATGGGGACGTCACGATTTTTGTTTGTCGTTTGCTGCCGGGAATACGGCATTTGATTTCGATTCCCGCGGGGATTTCGCGGATGGCTCTGGGGCGCTTCACCTTTTTCACGACCACTGGCGCAGGGCTGTGGTGCATCGTACTGGCTGCTTTAGGCTATTTCCTGGGCAAGGCTGCGGGGGTGGATAAGTCGTATCGCGAGATCATTTTAAATGCGAAAAAAATGCTGCATGACAACACGGTTTGGGTGGTGTTGGGCAGCGCGATTTTGGTAGCGGGATATGTGTGGGTTCACAAAAAGGTGATGAAGGGCAAGTCGTCTACCGCAGTGGAGCAGGGCGCGGAAGAAGCGGTTTCCTGATTTGTTGATTGAAGGGCAAACAAAACTGCCACCCCTTTATCCGCAGATTTCGCAGATGACGCAGATTAACTACAACAACAATTTTTTAACCACAGATGGATACCGGTCAAATTTGCTAAATCATGTTACCATTGCAGTTTTTTGTATCTGTGGTTTATTCTTTGGGGTTAATCTGCGGCATCTGCGCAATCTGCGGATAGGGGGTTTGTTTTTTTAGAGAGGTTGTCTTTATGAACACCCCCCGTTTGTTTCTTCTCACGGATGATTTCTTGCCGCACCAAGGCGGGTCGCGTGTGTATTACCATGAATTGTTGTCGCGGTTGGAGGGTGTGGATTGCCGGGTTTTGACGCGCCAGCAGGAGGGCGATGCGGCTTTTGACGAGCGACAGGTTTATCAGGTGGAGCGCATGGGTTTAAGTGCGTGGGAGTTTTTGAAACCGCTGCGGATGCAGTTCCTGCCTATTTATGTGCGGCTATTGTGGCGAACGATTCGGACGATACGGCGTTTCAAGCCAACCGTCTTAGTTGCGGGGGAATTGGTTCCAACCGGACCGGTGGCGGCGTTGTGTGCGCGATGGTTTCGCATCCCGTTGGTAGTTTTTACGCATGCGGAAGGGCCGCCGACCATTGGGCGTACGCGTTTTCAATCGCGTCTGGCGCGCTGGGCGTGCGGGCAGGCGCGGTGGGTGATTGCTGCCTCGGATAATGCGCAGGATGGGCTGGTGCGTTGGCTGGGGGTTCCGGTGGAGAAGATTGAAGTGGTGTTGCCGGGCGTCAGCGAGGAACATTTTGAGGAACGGTTCCGCGCACGACCTGGCCAGAAGATGGATGAAATCACACTGTTATCCGTGTCGCGGCTGATTGAACGCAAGGGTCATCGAACGGTGTTGGAGGCGTTGCCGGAACTGATACGGGATTTTCCTGGGATGCGCTATGTGGTTGTCGGAACGGGGCCGTTGGAAAATGAGTTGCGGGCGTTGGCGCATGATTTAGGGGTCGCGAGCCAGGTGCGTTTTGCAGGCAAGGTAGATGCGCTGGGGCTGATGGCGGCTTATGCTGCGGCGGACTGCTTTGTGTTGCCCAATATGGACAATGCGGAAACAGGCGATACCGAGGGATTTGGTATTGTGTTTGGGGAAGCGGCTGCGCACGGGGTGCCAGTGGTGGGGGGCAGAGCGGGGGGCACCACACATTCGATTCGCGATGGTGAAACGGGATTTCGTGTGGATGGCGCCAATGTGAAAGCGGTGGCAGATGCGGTGCGGCGGATTTTTCGCAACGGTGGGCTGTATGCGCGGACGTATGGCGAGGCGGGACGGCAAATGGCGGAACGGGAATTCCATTGGTCTGGAAGAGCCAAACGATTTAAGCAGATTGTTTTTCCAGGATAAAAGGATGGTTGCGCATGGATCAACAGACGCTGGTGCAAAAAGTTCGTGGGCTGTGGGATTTATACGAACCCATTTATCAGGAGTTTACGCCCTACCCTCTCTATTTTGAGGTTCGGAGCGTCGAATTCTTATTGCTAACGTTGCGCTTGCGGCAACAGTTTCCGACCTTGCACTGGAACCATGTGCTGGAGGTCGGGTGCGGGTGCGGATTTAGTTTGCAACTTTGGAACCTATTAGCCGATGAGGTGAGCGGGGTGGATCAGCCGGGGGTGATTCCGACGGCGGAAAAACTGGCGGCGCGGCATCCTGAAAATCGGGAGCGGGTGCATTTGTTCGGGGGGGCGGGGGAGGATTTGTCGATGCTTGCCGGGCAACGTTTTGATCTGGTGGTCACGCAGTATGCGTTTGAACATTTCCAGAGTATGGAGCGGGCGCTGGAGCAGATTCATGGGGTGCTGGCCCCCGGGGGGTGTGCGGTGCATGTTTTGCCGAATATTACCGATCGGCATGCGTGGCATATTATTTACCGGACGGAAACGAGTTGGTGGCGGCGGTTGCGAGAGTCGTGGCGGCGAAGGGGGAAGAAGGCAACGCTGATGAATCCGTTCACGTACACGCCACCGCACGACCCAACGCGGGGAGATTTTGAGGGGGAGCATGCCAACTATT
>DNPO01000306.1 GCA_003501375.1 Candidatus Sumerlaeota bacterium
CCCAGGGTAAGCGAAGCGCAACCCTGGGTAAAGGCCCAAAAATTTAACAAGCCCTGTAAGGGCGAAACTAAGTTTACCATAATGCCGGGTTGCACCCGTTGGCTTTTTGAAGTTCAGAAAATTGTGTTCAATTCGCAAGAAATCTGCTACAAGAATCGCATGAAGAAACTCAACCCCACCCTCCTCATTCTTTTTTTTCTCCTTCTCCTCACGTTTGGTTATTTTTCCCATCACCTGTCTGGTCCCAACGTTAACACGCGGCTCGATCTGGTGTACGCAATCGTGGAGCGCGGCTCATTTTCCATCGACGCTTACCACGATGAGTGGTTTACCTGGACTTGCGATAAGGCGTTGTACCAAGAGCATTATTATTGTGACAAAGCGCCGGGACTTTCCTTTACCGCTGTACCGCTTTACGCGTTGATGTGGAAGGCACGTGATTGGTTTGCCGTATTTGCTACCGCGCCGCATCCGCAGTGGGTGGAGGTGACACGGTACATTCTTACCCTTTGCACTTCAGGGCTTTCTGCCGCACTGCTGGGGTGCCTACTTTGGATATTGGCGCAACGGTTTGGAGCGAGCGAAAAAGTGGCATTCATGTTGAGCGTAGGACTGCTGGTTGGCACGGTGCTGGGGGGATATGCGTCCTTGTTCTATGCGTATCTGCCTTCAGCGTTTTGTTGCGCGTGGGCCTACTTGTTGTTGTTGGATGGGCGATTGAACGGGCCGGAGGTATTGGCAAAAGGAACGCGTCTCTTTTGGGTGGGACTACTGATTGGGTTGGCTTGGTTTTTTGAATACACATCGGGTTTGGCGGGACTTGCTTTGTGCGCTTATGCCCTTTTCAGTTTGCGCCGTCACGCCTTCTCCTGTTGGAAAATAGCGCTGGGTGGCTTACTGCCTGTGCTGGTGTTTTGCTGGTATACCAAAACGGTTTTCAACGAATTTACCATTCCCTACAAGTATGAGGCAGAGGAACTTTTCCGGACCGAAATGGCCAAGGGATTTCAGGGGATTCACTTGCCAAGTCTAACGGCACTGTACTACCTGACCGTGCATCCGTTCCGCGGTTTGTTCTTCCACTCGCCGGTATTGTTGCTGGGGTTGGCGGGATTGTGGACGGGGCTGCGGGCAAAAGGGGAGGAGCGGAAGTTTTTGCCCGATACGATTCTTTCCCTGTTCGTTATCAGTGCGTATTTTTTGTACAACTCGGGTTATTACATGTGGTGGGGGGGAGCGGTGTCCGGGCCAAGGCTCCTGTGCCCTTCCATTTTATTTTATCTAACACCGTTGGTGATTTGGTGCAGGCGGATGAGTCAGACGCGTGCGGGGATTTTTGCAGTATTGCTTACCGTTTCTTTGCTATTTAACTTCATGATTTTGGCGGTGGACCCGCAGGTGCCGAGTGACATTAACAAGTTAGAGATTGGCAAGGCGAAAATATCCGATAATCTGCCCAGTCCCTTGTTGAACAATGTGATTCCGCGTTTTTGTGTCAAGGCTCCGGTTGCGGAAAAGGATGCCTCGCCAGAAGCGTCTTTGTTGGCGATCAATCTGGGGATGGTTTTGTTTCACCTCAAGGAAAAAGTATCACTCGTGCCGCTGGGGTTGATTTGGTGTGTTGGCTTGGGCTGGGTGCTGGGGCGTAAGCAGCAGTCTGTGGTTGAAGAAGAACGTTCATAGAAAATGGATATGCAATTCTTGAAAAATCGGAACCGAGTTTCTCTTTTTTTGCATGCGGTACTTATTCTTGTGACTGCTTGGCACGTTTACCTGACAGTTACCGAATATCTTGCCAACTTGTTCTATACGCACGATGTTGGCGTCATTGATTACTTGATATCCAATACCTATCACGGCCGTTTCTTTTTTAGCATTGACACCCTAGCTTGTTTTTGGAGCCAGCATTTTACCCCTTCATTGCTTGCGTTGGTTCCTCTGCATTTTGTCTTTCGCCATGTCCTCACCATTCCGATTCTTGAAACGCTCGTGCTTTTTTCTGGAGCGTGGGCCGTGGCTTGGATGTGCAGTGGATTACTCCGGCGTGGTAGAAAAAATGGGGCGTCTTTTCCTCCCATCGCCCTGTCCTTGGGTGTCTTGTACGCAGCCAATACATTTACTGCATCCATTGCTTTTGCTAACCATTTTGAGGGACTGGGAGTGGGACTCATGCTTTGGGCGTTTGCGGCACTGATCAATGGACGCAAACGGCTATTTTGGTTTCTTTTTGTTGTTGTGTTGGGCTGCAAATGTGATTTTCCTCTGTATGGGGCAGCATGGGGAGCATGGTGGATTTTACGTGGGTGGCAGACAAGAAAAGCAATGACTGTCAAAAAACGTTTTCCCTTGGGAATCGGGGTAATTCTTGTTTCCGGACTGTGGTTCTTGGTGGCTGTTTCTGTTATGGCTTTTGTGCGTCATCAGCAGGGCATGGTGGAAGTTGCGTATTCCAATCGTTATTCGTGGATGGGATCGTCCGCTTCAGAAATTTTGACGCAATTCTTTACGCATCCTTTACTTTTTCTCCAACCGATTGGCAAGGTCATCTGGGATTTGTTGTGTTCTGTTTTTTTTATTCCGCTTTTGGCTCCGACTACACTCCTGCTGCTGTTGCCGGGGGCTTGTATTATGGGCCTGAGTTCCAACAGTGCGCTGCATGACATCGCCTACTATTATAGTTATCCCTTTCTTGCTTTTCTGTTCCTTGCCGTTGTTCTGGTTGCCGTGCGCTTGCTTCGCTTTCTAGGGCGTTTCCCGCAACGGCGCTTATTACGTACCATTTTGCTTGTGTTTTTTTGTGCATCGGCCGTTTATCAATTTTGCCAGCCAACTCATTGTGATGGCAAGTATCGCTTACCTGAAAAGTTTACCGCGCGGCATGCCTGGATACGCAGCACACTTCGCAAAGTTATCCCACCTAATGCTACAGTTGCTGCGCAGTTTGATTTACTTGGCCAAGTGCCGCAACGTCCTATGATATATCAATTGTTGCCGGAGAATCTTGACAAGGCTGAGTATTGGGTGCTGGACAAAAACGGGTATCAGGGAAATTTAAGTGATGTGGATTGTTATCGGATTCTGCAAACGGGCGATGCGCTGGTGGCTGCTGGTAAAGCAAAAATTCTGGTGTACAAAGACGGATTTCTGATCCTTCAGGTACTCAAGCAGTAGAGCGGGATTATTTTACCTTTGACGCTGTTCCCGCTTTGTCGCTTATGATTTCTTCAAACAATGCCACCTGTTGCGGCGCTTGTTCTGCCTCACTCAAGCCGTATGCTCTGCGTACCACACTTTGGATTGTATAGAGATACGCTTGCCTGGGGGATTTTCGGCATTCTGCAGGCAGGCCGTTTTCCACCCGTTGCATCTGGCGAGCGTACGTGGTGCCATAGTCTGCATCAATTCCGCCATACTTATTCAATATCTCGATGAAGCGCAGGACGTACGCGATTTGCAGAAAAGCCATTGCGCATAATGCGAACATAAAACAGAAATAAAATGCCCGCCGCCACGGAATGGGCAGTCGTTGTATTCCCTGGAACAAAGTGCCCAGCGTTAAGGCGGCGAAGAGAAACGGGTACGGATAAAAGGCTGAGAAATAATGCGGATAGATGGGGGTGTGGGAAAACAACAGCCCTCCCACGGCGATGATCGGGAAGCAGAGCGTGATGGTGAGTTTTCTGCGGGCGTTTCTGTCTTTCCACGTGTAGATGCCTTGGCCCAGGCAAAAAATGATTCCAATGGCTCCAGTGGCGAGCAGCGTGTAAATCAGCGGAATGTAGCCGGGGTTCATGCAGAGAAAAGGAAAGTAGACTTTTTCCAGCGACCATGAAAATCCCGCGTCAGTTGTTTGCTGCAGAAAAAACAGGGCGGTTTTGAGGGGCTGAAGAGCCGTTTGCCGTGGGACTGCATGATGGAGTTTTGCCAAAAATGCAGCGGGATTATGCAGTTGGCATCCCCACCACGGGAGGGAAAAAATCAACCCAGCGGTAAGGCCTATTATGATCCAGAGGAGGTTGTTTCGAGTGCGTTGAAAAAATGCGAGGATGGGAACGCTGGCGATTATTAAAAAGAGGCCCGACAGGTGAACCTGTGGAGCAGTGGCGCAAAGCAAACCAAAGAGAAAAGGTATCCCGCGTTTTGTTGCTGGATTATCACCGGGTGCCGTTAGTCGTTCCATCAGGTAAAACAATCCGATTCCGAAAACGGGCATGAGGTCTTGCGCCCAAATTTTTCGCGAGAAAAAAATAGCGGCGGGGCTGAGAGCGTATAACAGACAAGTTATGTTTGCTGTTGGGTTGTTCCATAAGCGCCGTGTGGCAGTGTACAGTGGGAAAAGCATCAGGCTGTCGAGCACGGCAATGAACGCTACGGATGCAACAGGCCAGAAAGAGAAAAGCGACGGGATACCAAGCAGGTAGATAAACAAGGGGAAGTTTTCAATTCCGCGGCTGGATACCAAGCCCACACAGGGGAAATCTTTTCCTGCGACGAATGTCTGCGCCATAATCCACGCTGCGGCTTCATCACTTTTAAATTCCATTAACTCCAGGTGGAAACAGCGGAGTGCCAAGG
>DNPO01000134.1 GCA_003501375.1 Candidatus Sumerlaeota bacterium
GAGCGCAATGCGCGAAGCAGACGTCATCATCTTCCTCACCAACGTGCGTGACCAGATTCACCCGGACGACGAGGATGTGGCGAACCTGCTGCGTCGCACACGCAAACCGGTGATGGTTGCGGTGAACAAATGCGACAACCCGCGTTTTTGCCAGGAAGCCATGACGTTTTACGCCCTTGGCTTTGAAGACCTCTTCACCATCAGCGCCCTCAACGGCGACGGCACGGGTGACTTGCTCGACCGCGTGGTTGAAGTGCTGCCCCCGGTAGAAAATGAAGCGGAACGCCCGGAAAAAGGCATCCGCATTGCCGTTATCGGCAAGCCCAACGCCGGAAAATCCTCGCTCATCAACGCGATTCTCGGTGAAGAGCGCGTGATCGTCAGCGATGTTGCGGGCACCACGCGCGACGCCATTGACACCACGTTCCGCATCCGTCCCCCCAAGGCAGACGAGGTGTTGGAAGAAGATTTGGACGAGGAAGATGCTGAAATCATCCACTCCGAATTGGACGAATCAGTCGTGGAAGAAATCAACGACGAGCAGGGTTGGCACGATGAGGACGTGGACGACGAAGAAGGCGAAGACGCCGAGGAAGAAGAGGGCGATACCTCTGACGCAGATGGTTATGGAGAGTACGTTTACCAACGCGAAATAGACGAGGTGGAAAAACTGGTCGCAGCCGGAGCCACAAAAAAAGAGCGTACCTCCTCTGAACAGGGCGAGCGTCCAAACACAGGCATTTATACGATTGTTGACACGGCCGGTTTGCGCCGACGTGGCAAGATTCAGCGTGGCATCGAAAAACTCAGCGCGTTCTCGGCTCAGGCGTCTTTGCGCCGCTCCGACGTGGCGCTGGTTATGATCGACGCAGCGCAGGGCTTGACCGACCAGGACGCGCACGTAGCCGGTTTCGCGCACGATGAAAAACGCGCGTGTATTCTGCTAATTAATAAATGGGATTTGCTGTCGAAAGACAACGCCACGCACGGCACATTTATCAAGCATATCCGCCACGAAGTGGGCTTCCTCAACTACGCGCCGATCTTGATGATTTCGGCCAAGACCAAGCAGCGCGTGCATCAGGTATTGCCCCTGGTTGATCACGTCTATGAGGAATTCAACAAGTGGATCGACACACCCACGCTCAACAAATGGTTGGACGAAACGCTACACATGCAATCGCCTCCGTGGCGTAAGGGGCACCAGTTGCGCATCAAGTACGTGACGCAGGTTGCGGTTCGCCCCCCCACCTTCATGTTCTTTGTCAATAATCCGCGTTTGGTACACTTCTCTTACGAGCGCTTCCTGCAGAATCGTTTGCGCCAAGCGTTTGGTTTTGAAGGCTGCCCGCTTCGTATCAAATTCCGCGCGAAGACAAAACGCGTGGAAGATGAAATGAGAGCGGAGGGGATTGATGAGAACAAAAATTGAGTGGGTTAAAAGAATAACCACGAAAGACGCGAAAAACAAAAATTAGCCACGGATAAACACAGAT
Source organism: Candidatus Sumerlaeota bacterium (assembly GCA_003501375.1). GTDB lineage: Bacteria > Sumerlaeota > Sumerlaeia > UBA8349 > UBA8349 > UBA8349. Next base: position 1,497 of record DNPO01000134.1, read on the forward strand.
AACCCCTACCCCGTTTCAGACAGGATTTACAAGATTAACAAGATGGAGACTTAAACAGACAGGAAAAATAAAATCTTGTTAATCTTGTAAATCCTGTCTGAAAATGGGGTTGCTGTTCTTCTTTCTTTTCTTCGTGTCCTTCGTGGTGAAAAGGTTTTGTAGTTATCTGTGTTTATCCGTGGCTCATTTTATTGTTTGTTCCCAATCCCACCGTTTAGAGAATCCCCATGTCCGAAAACCCCACCACCTGGCCCGCCTTTTTTGTGCAGGCTCCCGAAGCCCTTTTTGAAGAAGTCGAAGAAACCCTGCTGGTTGAACTCGATCCCGGCGATCTGCTCGGCATCTCGCGCGAAACCTGGCGCGACCCTCGCTTTGAACCCACCCACCGTGAAATAGAAACCGGTATCCTCGCCATCTATCTGGCTCCCGAAGTCGATGTCGAAATGTGCGCGCATCAGATTTCCAACGCATTGGGCGCCGACTTCCCTGATGAATGGGCGCAGGGGTTGATCGAGGTGCGCCCGTCGGAAATCCCCGACGCGGACTGGGCCACGCTGTGGCGCGACTATTTCAAACCATTGCGCATTACGGAAAACTTAATTGTCGTCCCGGCTTGGTGGCCGCTGGAGGACGCGCTGAATTATTTGACGGGCAAGAATGCCGGCCCGGTTTTGCCTGATGCCATCCCGCTGTTCATCCAACCCGGTCAGGCATTTGGTTCCGGCACCCACGGCACCACGCAGTTGGCACTGCGCATGCTGGAGCGCAACCTGAAACCCGACCATGCCGTGCTCGATTTCGGCGCGGGATCGGGCATTCTATGCTTTGCTGCCGCCGCTCTGGGCGCGGGCAAAACGCTTGGGGTGGAAATTGACCCGGTCTGCGTTTCAAACTATGAAGAGAATCTGGAACTGAATACGCAGGCAATTATGCGTGCCCGCACCGTGCTGACCGGTTGCGTCGCTAACCTCCCCGCGATGGATTACCGCATTGGTTCCACCGATGCGGTGGGCAGCGAAGAGTTTGACGTGATCGTTTGCAACGTCCTGTACTCGCGCATCAAAGACCACCTGCCCGCGTTGCTGAAGTGCCTGCGCCCGGGCGGATTGTTCCTTTTCAGCGGGTTCCTCATCACCGAATTTGCCGAAGCCCAGGCGGAGTTGGAATTGTTAGGGATGACTATTTACAACCAGAGCAGTCAAGATGAGTGGGGCGCGCTGGAAGGGCGTAAAAAATAACGTTTCACCTCTTCTTCACCTTTTTGCCACTTGCTCTTGAGGAATACGCAGAGTATTTTTGAGCGAGAAGTGGGAGGGACACTATCATGACCCAAGATGAAAAAATCCGAGTGACTGCATTTCTGAAATTTAAACAAGAAGCGCGAAAAATAGCAGTAGTTACCGCATATGACATGGTAAGCGCCCGACTGGCCGATGAGGCGGGCGTGGACTGCATTCTGGTGGGCGATAGTCTGGGCAATGCGGTGCTGGGCCATTCCAGCACCATTCCCGTGCGGTTGGAAGATATGATCCACCATACCGCTGCGGTATGCCGTGGCGTACAGCATGCCCATGTTGTCGCAGACCTGCCGTTCATGACCTATAAAATTACGCCGGAAGAAGCCCTTCGCAATGCCGCGCGGTTGGTGCAGGAAGGTGGAGCGGAAAGCGTGAAACTTGAGGGCGG
>DNPO01000377.1 GCA_003501375.1 Candidatus Sumerlaeota bacterium
GCTTGACGATGTAATCGAAAGCGCCAGCCTGCATGCAATGGACTGCCGTTTCCACGTCATTTGCGCCGGTACAGACCACCACCGGAAGATCAGGATATTTGGCGGTAACTTCGGGCAGCAGTTCCTCGCCCGTCAGGTGTGGCATGGTCAGGTCGAGCAGCAACACCGCAACGGGTTGTTTTGCCAATCGGCTCATTAATTCCCGACTGTCTGACAGAGTGATGACCGGTTTAATCCCGGCGGCTTGCAGCATGATTTCTGCAACGCGCAGAGCGAGAGGCTCGTCGTCGAGAACGAGAACCGGGAAAGAGGAAAACGTGGGATTGAGGGGTGAAGGCTGCGGGCTGAAACTACCTTTGTCATTCATCTGTGTTGTATCCTTCAGGTTAAAATCTCGTGCAGGACAGTTGTCTTGCCCGTCTTTTTTTGTGTACCACCGAACAACAAAAGCAACCGTTCCACACATGGAAAACCCCGCTAACCTCTGATGATAGGGAACCGTACTGTTACCGTGGTTCCCTCGTCAAGTACGGACTCAAACGTTAGTGTGCCGCCATGCTCATGCACAATTTCTGCGGTAATGGAAAGCCCCAGTCCCAGCCCACCGGACTTGGTAGTAAAGAAGGGCGTTCCGATTCGCTCCAGAGTATCGTGGCTAATACCCGTACCTTCGTCACGCACAATCAGTACGGCTTCCCCACTGGAAAAATCATACTCCGTTGTAACAATAACTGATTTTTCGTGACCGGTCAACGCTTGGCAAGCATTCTGGATCAGGTTGAGCACGACGCGCTCAATACGCTGGGCGTTGCCGTGGAAGGTTGGAATGTCCTTGCCCAGATGCGTTTCAAACCGCTCGGTGTATTTTTGGATTTGCGAGTGGAGCAGGGTGGCCGCTGCGGTAACGGTACGGTTAATATTCACCTCTTCGACCAGCGCTGCGGGTTGCTCGCGCGCATAGGCTCGGAGTTCGTCCACAATGCTTTTGATACGGAGGGAACCGTCATGCACATCCTGCAACTGGGCAGGAATGTGCTCGCGCGCTTCTGTATATCGCAATCCCCCGATGACGAAGTCGCCGTTTTCGCGATAGTAGGATTCGAGAATTGGCGCAATGTCTTGCCAGGTCTTTTGCAACGTGCCAACGTTGCTGAGGATGAAGTGGTTGGGGTTGTTGATCTCATGCGCCACCCCGGAAACCAATGTGCCGAGCGACGCCATTTTTTCCGCCTGCAAAAGTTGGTGCTGACGCAGACGCGCTTCTTCCTCCGAAGTTTGGCGAATCAAAAAATTACTTTCGATTTGTTGCAACATGCCGTTGACCTCTTGAGCCAAACTGGCAATTTCGTCCGTTCCGGGCATTTCGATGCGTTCAGCCAGCGTGTCGGCAGAACGCACACTTTTCAGGAATTTGCTGAGCCGGGAAAGACGCCCCAATACGGTTTTTTCCAATAACAAGTGAATGAGATAAGCAATCAGAATGCCCGTGAGAATGAAACAGAGGAGAAAATAATTGAGGCTGGTAATAAAACTCCGGTGAAAATCGCGCTGCATGTTTACCTGCAACACATAGGCGGGTTTTCCAAATAAGTCACTTAACACCGCAACCCCTTGCATTGTGTTGGCGTTGAGCATTTTTACGCGGATGGAGGAAATGTTAGCAGCGGGCGCGTCAGTATCGTTGTCTTTATCAGCGGGAAATTTTTCTGTTGGGGCCTCTGGAATTTCGCCTTCCACTGGGCCTGCTTCCAGTACCGGTTGCAGCGCAAATTTGACCCGTGTCCGGCGTTCCAGCGTTCCAATTTCCACTTTCGACAGGAGGCGTCCGGCAAGCAGAGTTCCATGTACCGGCCCTTTGTTCTCACTCGTAAGAATGGGGTGTGCAGCAAGAAAAACGGCACCCTCGGGCAGAGCATAAATTCCTTCAAGAGTGCTGGTAGAAACGTCATTGCGCAAAAGAGGTGAGCCGGGCTTGATTTGCTGGAGCAGGTTTTCCGAAACGGCGGTTTCTTTTTCTTCCTCCAGATCAAAGCCGCGGGCATAAACGATTTTTGCCTCGCGATTGACGAACACCATGAAATTCAAATTGTTGGTGGTGAATGTGGCCTTGGCCATGTTGGATTTTATATATTCCGAGTTAGCGTCCTCAACAAAGCGATAGGAGTCGTCCCACGCTGCATAGTCGGAAGTGGTGGAGGCCAGTTTATCCGCCTCGTCATCCAGCGCAAATAAAATGCGTTCCACGTTCTGGCGGATGTGAACGGTTTCATAGCGATCAGCCTGACCGCGTAAAATAACGGAGGCCAGGGTAAAGGCGAAGAGGCACAGGGCAAAAAATGCCGACGCGATAATTAGGAGCGTTTTTTTGCGGAGCGTCATGGTAGGTTTGAGAGTACTGCAAAGTCGAATGTGAGGCAAGAGGAACCCAAGGGGAAGGCGTCAAAATATTTCCCCTCTGAGGGCGCAAAAAAACAAGCGCCCCGGACTTTTGCCAAGGCGCCTGCTTTTCTTGTCAATTCGCAACAAAAGTTTCCAGCAATGCTTCGCGTGCGATACGTCGCTCGGGCTTTTGGTATCCCCAGAGAATGGCATTCGGCCCCATCCAAACTACAACGTTTTTTGCGGTTTGCATGAGCGCTCCAGGCTCCGCAATACGGACAAAGTTTTCCAGTTCTAAAATGCGATCTTCGGAGGGGGGGCGTTCGCCGGGTAAGAGGTCAGCCCACCAGTGACGCAACAGGTGCGTGGCAAAAACACCATCGTTGCTTACCACGATTTCACGCGGAATGCCGATGCGACGCGGTTCTGTTTTTTCTTGGCGAGATTGTTGGTATTGTAACCGGATAAAAGCGTTGAGCGCAGCCTGCTCGCGTTCGAGTCGACGCGCGGTACGAGCCAGTGTGGCGGATGCAGAACCGTGCTGTCCCGCAACGCGTTCCAGGCAGGGTAACGCAGTGCGACGGATACGGTTGCGAAAAAAAGTGTCGGATGCGTTGGACGCATCTTCGCGCCAGGGGAGTTTTTCCTGCTTGGCAATCTTACGCAGATCGTCGCGAGACCAGCCAATCAAGGGACGAATGACGCGCATGCCGTAGATATCCGCCACGGGGCCGAACGCACCGAGTCCGGTGAGACCACTGCCGCGCAGGAGACGCATAAGAAAGGTTTCCGCGAGATCATTCTGGTGGTGCGCCAGCACCAGCGCCTGGCACCGCGTGCGCCCAAGGATGGAACGGAACACGGTATAACGCGCCTCGCGCATGGACTCTTCCAGCGAACCGTTGGCGGTGCTTTTCAATTTTTCCGCGTCCAATGTTTTACAATGAAAGGGGACGCCCAGTCGCTCGGCTAATTCTTCCACAGCGCCTTGGTCGGCGTCAGACTCTGCACCGCGCATCTGGTGGTTGACATGCGCGACGACGACCTGGGGAGCCCAGTCGGGGCGATCATCTGCGCCCGCCAGCAACCAGAGCAAGGCCATGCTATCGGCTCCGCCTGAGACGCCCACCAACACACGGCGGCACCCAGCGAACCAAGTGGGGATCTCGGGAGTGTGCCAGAAAGCGGTGGAGAGAGGGGCCGAAGTGAACATAGGGGGCGAAGTGAAATTACGAATGAGGAATTACGAATTAGGAATGAACAGACAATTTTTCAGAGTGTCGCTCATTTCTGATTCATAGTTTTCAATTCGTAACTCCCAATTCCTAATTCGTAATTTTTATGCAATGCCCGTGTGGCCGAATCCACCAGCACCGCGCGCGGTATCACCCAGCACTTGCACCTCAGCCCACTCGGCGCGTTCCACCTTGGCAATCACCATTTGCGCGATGCGGTCGCCGCGATTGACAGTGAAGGGCGCTTTGCCCCAGTTGATGAGAATGACGTTGACCGGGCCGCGATAATCGCTATCGATGGTGCCGGGCGCGTTGGGAATGCCAATGCTGTGCTTGAGCGCGAGGCCAGAACGCGGGCGCACCTGCGCTTCGTACCCGGGCGGGACGGCAATGCGCAATCCGGTGGGAACCATCAAGGTTGCGCTAGGTTGGACGATTACTGCTTTATCAACGGCAGCGCACAGGTCCATGCCTGCGGACCCTTCGGTTTGGTAAGCGGGCAGCGGCAGGTCTTCACAGCCAGCATCGCGGGTTACTTCGATAATGATATTCATTCTTCAAAAGCCTTTCAAAACAGTGAGGGTGAAAAAAATGGACTAAATGAACAAACCATATATTTGATGTGGGTGAAGTTTCATTCCTCATCTCTAAAACGGGTATTGGCTGTGGCTTCCGCCAAAGGCGTTGCCGAGCGTGCGCGCGGAACGACGCACTTCAAAACGGAGTTGCGTCATGGTTTTTATCATGCACATTTGATAACACCGTTCGTAGTCCGGGCAGTCGTAGCATTTCTGACGGTCTTTAATGTCGCCCACCAAATCTTCCATGAACCAGCCCATGCTAATGCCGAAGCAATCTTTCATCTGAGACTTTTCTGCCGTTTGTTTGGCCATGATTCTGTACATCCTTTCCAGTTACGCGATAGCCTGGGGCCGCCGCGCAAAATCGCGCACGATGGCGAAGAGGCTGGTGCAGGGAGTGGGGGTTGGGGCGAAGGACATGGGGAAGGGGAAAGAGAGTTGTTTATCTCCTGATTCGTTTTTTTTAGCCTGTTATGCTTCGCAGAGCCTGCGAAGCATAACCGGCTAGTTCCCAAGTACTGCTACTGGCATGCAAATGCCGTTATGCCCAACTCAACAACTTCTTGATGCACGATTGAATGCCTGCGGCAATGTCGGCAATGCCAGGGCCGAGCATGTACGCGGGCGTGCTAACAACCTTTAATGTTTCGTCCGCCACGCATTCATTTACGCGCGCCACAATGTGGTGCGCACCCGTTCGTTCGATTTCCGCCGCGGTTTCCGCATCGTTGCCGATGGTGAGTTCCACCCCCTGCACGCCAAGCACCCGAGCGGCCAGTACGGGCGCAATGCAAATGAAAGCCATCGGCTTGCCCGCGTTGTAAAACCCTTCGACCACCCGGCGCAATTGCGGATGCACATTGCCGGGACCAACGCTCAGATTTTTGAATCCGCCGCTGCCGCCGGGAACCACCAATCCGTCAAATTCGGACGGCTCCAGATCGGCCAGGGGTTGGATTTTTCCCCGTGCGATGCGGGCGGCTTCCACCATTTGGTTGCGGGTTGCCCCTTCTGAAACTTTCCCTGTCAAGTTGTCGATTACGGCAACCTGCGGGTCGTTGGGGGCGAAGCAATGGTACAGTGCGCCACCTTGAGCAAGGTAGAGGAGGGAAAGAGTGCTTTCATGGACTTCGGAACCGTCCATGCGCCCGCATCCGGCGAGAACAACAGCGATTTTTTTCGGCATGGGAAACCTCCAACTGATCTGTCCGATGAAGTGTCTAGTACGGCAAACGATATTCCAATTTGGC
>DNPO01000168.1 GCA_003501375.1 Candidatus Sumerlaeota bacterium
TGCACCTGCGGCATGATGAGCCGGCCCTTGGGCGCTTCCATATCAATGGGCACCACCAGCACCGCCATCTCGCCCGCCGGAACCAGATCACCCAAAATTGATGGCGCGTTGATAAAATCCTCCGGAGCATTTTTAATCAGCGCGTCGCGCAAATCCAGAATTCCCTCACCCTGGACCGCCGCTGTTTGCACCACCGAAACCTTGCGTTCAGTCAACGATTGCAACAAGCCATCGTTCGGACGCGCCACATCTACCTTATTAAAAACCGCCACCACCGGGATTTTGCGCCCGGTAAACTCGTTGACCAAATCTTCTTCAAACTCGCCCCACAAATCGGCCTGCGCCACCACCAACGCAATGTCCGTGCGTTCAAACACCTGCCGCGTTTTTTCCGCGCGCAATTCACCCAGCGCGCCCACATCGTCCACGCCCGCCGTGTCAATGAAAAGGCAAGGACCGATGGGCAGAATCTCCATCGGCTTTTCCACCGGGTCAGTCGTCGTACCCGCCACATCGGACACGATGGACACCATCTGGCGCGCGAGCGCGTTCAGCAAGGACGACTTGCCCGCGTTGCGACGGCCAAAAATGCCAATATGGAGACGGAAGGACTTAGGGGCGCTGCGCACGGGAGAGACTCGGTTTCTATAAAATCGCTCCCTGCGCTAAAAACGCAATCCGGAAACGGTGGGATAAGCCACAGGGTCATTCTGTAGGAAACACGACGTATCTTTCAAGGGAAAATAATGCCTGATTCTAACGAGCAATGGGAGAAGTCAAACGAGCGGCAATGTAAAAACATCAAAAACAACATTCTTTGACCACGAAAGGCAGGAAACACATAAAAGCACACCCTTTTTTCGTGCGTTTTTATGCATTTCCTGCCTTTCGTGACAGATATTTTTCATTGCTTTACGCCAATGGACCTGTTTTCTCTGCCTGCTCCACCAGAATCTGGATGGTTTCCAGTTCGCCCTTATCCAACCAAATAGATCGGCAAATTGGCGAAGCGCAACGATCTACCACCACGCGATAGCACAGCGAATAATAATTCCGCTTCATGCGCGCCTGGCACACCGGGCATTTGATTTCCGGCTCGCCCATCTGCTCCTGCGCCCGCGGATTCGTAAACTGCCCCCAAATCTTCGCCTCCTCAATTTGCGCGGGGGTAAAACCCTCCAGGCGGCGCGAAATAATGCGTTCCATAATCCCGGATTTCAGCAACCACCCCTCGCATTCTGGACAATACAACGCCGGAGCGTACTTGTACTGCTTTTCCACCAGCGGCATCTGGCAATGCGGACAAAGGAGCGTATCATCCGCCCGCAACCCATCCGCCACCCGCTTGAACAAGGCCAAAAATACCGGATTATAGCCCGCCTGCTGCAAAGTCTCGGGCTGATCTGACTGCGCAATCCACGCCCCAGGCTTTACCAAGCCCAACGTTACCATTTCCAGCGGCGTATGCGGCCCCACCCACGACTCGCCATTTTTCACGAAAAAAAGCGGCTGCGTATCCACTACCGGGGAAGCGGTGGGCAGGTGAATCGCCTCGTCATCCTGAATCTGGAGCGCCGTTTCCCGAATAGGCTTGAGCGCCGTCTCATCCAGATGCGCCCATTCCAAGAGTCGCTCCACACGCTTTTCCATCGGCGGGTGTGTGCTGAACAAGTTGGAGAAAAAACTAACGGATTCATCGCGTTTGGCCGCCGACGGATTCATAACAAACAACGCGGAGTACCCCGCTGGAAAATCCAATCCGCCCCGATACCGTGTAGAAATTTTTCGCAACGCGTCTGCCAGCGAAAGTGGATCGAGGCACATCTGCGCTGCGTGCGCATCCGCCAAATATTCGCGTTCACGCGAAATAGCCATACTGATCAGATTGGTACAAAACGCCCCCAGCGCGGCAATGCACCAGAGAATAAAAATCCCGATGGCCGTCCGAATGTCTCCATCACCGCGATTTCTGCTGGATGGAGCAAAATCTACCGTTGCCTCGCCCGCCTTGGCCAGGCCCGTTTGCAATTTTTCAAAAACGCTGAAAAGAGAGCAGGCAGTGGTTTTCAGGAACGTATCGCCATGCACCAAATGGCAAGCCTCATGCGCGATCACCGCCGACAATTCTGGTCGGCTGAGCGTCGAAATCAGCCCCTCCGTTACACCGATGGCCGCGTTGCCGTACTTATCCATGATGGAAAAAGCGTTGCAACTCACGGACGAAATCACGTTCGCCTGAATGGGCCGAATCCCCGTGGCAATCTCAGCCTCTTCCACAATATTCCTAAAACGGATATGAATTTGGTCGTTTGTATCAGGCAGTTTGCCCCCCATCAGCATCAGCACATCGTAAATGTTTTTTCGCCGGGCAATCCAAAATTGCGCCAGCGCGGTCAGGAGCGCAACGACGGAAATTCCCAGAATGACCAACGGAATATTTTGGTGCAACGACACGAACACCCGATTCAAATCAATGTATTCCTGCGTTCCATCGTGGCTTCGCGGAGTAAAAATAATCGCCAGCGCAACCACAGCGCCCACCGCCAACAAGTGAAAAAAGAAAACATAAATACCCAGCAGCAGCGTAAACAATCGCCACGTAGCGCGTCGGGTAGAGCGTTGCGCGTCTAAAACAGTTTCACGGGAAAGCGGTTGGAGCATGGGAGCGTCCTGGGGAAAAGAGTGTGTACTACCACTGAAAAGATAAACCAGAGAACACAAATTTGACAAGACAAATAGGGGAAGGACATATCTCATCCCAGAAACGGTTGCAAAGCCGAATGAACACAGTCCAAACTCAATCCACTACAAAGGCACAGAGAACCTAAAAATTCTTTATTTTTTGCAGTTCTCTGTGCCTCTGTGGTAAAAATGTTTTTAGAGGATAAATGAGGTTTTAAGACAGGTTCTAATTTGCCATAATTCATAGGGAGTTTGTCGTCCCGCTGGATTCAGGAGATGGCCCCATTTTACTACACGATTAAAGCAATAATGTGCAAATGCCATCACTTAAAAACAAAATTCCCTTGAAAATTACAGACAAAAGGGGAAAATCGTGAGCGCCAGACCGTGCTTGCACGCAGTGCGATTACACCATAATTTTATGCACTTTTTCCCGCTCTTTTTATGTGATTTTTCTTCAAACAGCAAAGATAAAAAAAGTCGCCGAAAAGCACCACATTGCCAACAAGGTGTAAAGAGGAATTCATGTCAACAGAACAAAAATTCCATTTTGGTTGCAGGAAAACTTTATACAAGTCGGCAATTTTAAAATAACGCTAAATGATCCACGCGAAGGCAAACTGGTTATCCAACGCCCCACCTGCCCCACCCTCTTTGATACCGTGCGAGCGTTGTATGGTAGCAAAATCCGACAATCCTAAACATTCGTCGAACCATTCGGTTCAAGAAGAAATCAGCACACCGAAAGGATACAATATTAAGCATGGAAATTCAGGCATTACTCGAAACAATCACCGACCTCTCGCATGAATTCGGCGGAACGGATTATGTCAAAGGCGGTGGCGGAAATACGTCGGTTAAAACCGCCGAGACCCTCTACGTCAAACCCTCCGGCGTTACGCTGGCTGGGTTGGCGCCGGATAAATTTGTTGCGATGAACCGCCAGAAACTGGGCGAGTTGTTTTCTGCAGAAGCGCCCTCCGAAGCCTCCGCTCGCGAGGAACTGGTCAAGAATATGATGGCTGCTGCCGTGCTGCCCGGTTTTACCGGGCGTCCGTCGGTGGAGGCTCCGCTGCACGATACATTTCGCGCAACTTATGTGGTTCATACTCACCCGGCGGTGGTAAATGGCATGACCTGTGCGCGCAATGGCGAGAGTGTCTGCCGCCAGTTGTTCCCCAAAGCGCTCTGGGTCGATTACATCGATCCCGGCTACACGCTCTGCATGGCGGTGCGCAAGACGATTCAGGAGTACGAGAAACAACACGGACATGAACCGAACATCGTGTTCCTGAAAAACCACGGAGTTTTTATTGCGGGTAACACGCCGGACGAGGTACGCGCTACGTACAAAACCGTGCTGGACACCTTGCATGCGGAATATCAAAAGGCGGGCATCGCCCTGACCTTCCCCATTTCGTCCGCGCCTGCTGATACGGCGAGCGTGAAACAGTTGTTGTCCGCCGCTGGTGGGGCCGATGTGGCGGCTGTGGAAGCATCTGGATTTTTCAAGGTGGCAGCCGATGCGATCACCCCCGACCACATCGTGTACGCCAAGTCCTTCCCCTGGAAGGGCGAGATCAGCGCGGCATCCTTCCAAGCCTATAAGGCCGAGCGTGGCTATGCCCCCCGCGTTTATGCAGGCGACACAGCCGTCTACGGCCTTGGCTCAACCGCCAAGGTTGCAGCGTTAGCTCTGGAGTTTGCACAGGACGGCGCATTGGTAGAACAGTTGGCGCAAGCATTCGGCGGCATCCAGTACCTGGATGACAGTTCGCGTCTTTTTATTGAGAATTGGGAAGTAGAATCGTATCGCCAGAAGGTAATGGAAACCGCCTCGGCAAAATAGAAAGGGAGCATCTATGAAAAAAGTTGATTCGATCAGCCAAGCCTACGCGCTGGCAAAAGAGCGTTACGCCGCTTTGGGCGTGGATGTTGACAAGGCCGTTGAGGCCGTGCTGGACATTCCCATCAGCATCCACTGCTGGCAGGGCGACGACGTCGCGGGATTTGAAAACCCCGAGGCGGGACTTTCCGGCGGCATCCAGGCAACGGGCAACTATCCCGGCAAAGCGAGCACGCCCGAAGAACTCCGTTCTGACTTGGAAATGGCATTCAGCCTGATCCCCGGCAAGCACCGCCTGAATTTGCACGCGATTTACGGCGAGTTCGGGAGCGGCAAAAAACGCCCCGATCGCAACAACATCGGGCCGGAACATTTCAAGGGCTGGCTCGATTGGGCCAAGGCCAACAAGATCGGACTCGACTTCAACCCCAGTTATTTCTCGCACCCGAAGTCTGCCGACGGCTTCACGCTGAGTTCCGCCGACAAGGGCATCCGCAAATTCTGGATTGAGCACGGCATTGCCTGCCGCAAAATCGGCGCATACTTCGGCAAGGCCCTGAAGAACGCCTGCGTCACCAATGTCTGGATTCCAGACGGTTACAAGGACACGCCGGTGGATCGTAAAGCCCCGCGCGAACGCTTGAAGGATTCCCTGGACGCCATCTTCAAAGAGAAGATCGATCCCAAGCATAACCTGGACGCCGTGGAAGGCAAACTCTTTGGCATCGGTTCGGAAAGTTATGTGGTCGGATCGAACGACTTCTACCTCGGCTATGCCGCCAACAATGACAAACTGGTTACGCTGGACGCGGGACACTACCACCCGACGGAAACTATCTCGGACAAGATTTCCGCCGTGCTGACCAGTGGCGTGAAAGAAGTCTTGCTGCATGTAAGCCGTGGCGTGCGCTGGGACAGCGACCATGTGGTAACGCTGACCGACGATCTGCGCGCCTTGGCGGAAGAGATCGTGCGCGGCCAGTACCTCAAACGCGTTCACATCGGACTGGACTATTTCGATGCCAGCATCAACCGC
>DNPO01000270.1 GCA_003501375.1 Candidatus Sumerlaeota bacterium
ACCATAAAAAACACAAGAGCCAAACGTTTAAATCGTGCTGTTAAACTCACTGCGGATTCAAATACCGCTTCACAATTTCGGCACTGGCGCTGGCACTCCCTTGATTTTTAATCGCGGTGTGATATGCCTGTTTGCCCGTTATCTTGCGCAGCGTCTCATTCTGGAACAAGCGCACCAGCGTCAAGCCCAAGGTTTCGCCGTCGCACCGCACGCAACCCGTATCGTCGCCCTGAAATAACCGATCCAGTTCTTTTTGCGCACGCAGATTCGGCCCCACCACCACCGGTACGCTGTGTGCGGCGGCTTCCAACAGGTTGTGCCCGCCAACCTTGCCAAAACTTCCCGCGACCACGGCTACGTCACCCAGACCATAAATCTTCGCCAACTCGCCCATTTTGTCCAGCACCAGAATATCCGGAGATTCCATTGCCGGTGCGGTTGCTCTGGAAACTTTGAAGTTTGCAGTATGTTGCCCGCACATTTCCACCACAGAATTAAAACGCTCGGGGTGGCGCGGCGACAAAATCATCTGGAGCGCGGGGACTTCACGGCGGGCCTCGGCAAATGCGTTGAGAATAATTTCTTCCTCACCCGGATGCGTGCTTCCCACCACGAGCAATGGACGCGCAAAATCACCCAAACAATATTGCGTGCGAAACGCTTGCGCTTCCTCGTCCGATAAGGGCGGCAGCAAGGCATCAAACTTACAATTGCCCGTTACCTGCACAGCGTCTGTGCGGCCCGATAGTGCCCGCATCTTTACCGCATCCTGCTCGGTTTGCATGCAAAAAGCCGTGATCGCATCAAAAACCGGACTCAGTAACCCGCGAAATTTCATATAGCGCGGGAACGAGCGGTCGGACAGTTTACCGTTCAGCATGAACACCTGCGCACCACTCTTTGCCGCGAGCGACAAAAAGTTCGGCCACAGTTCTGTTTCCATCATGATAAAAATTTTGGGGCGAAACACATCGAGAAACTTTTGCACATTCCACGAAAAATCGAGCGGAAAGTAATGCACGTGTGCATCAGGGAAAAGTCGCCGTGCATGCGCCTGCCCGGTTTCGGTAACTGTTGTAATCACCAGCGGTAAATCGGGGCGCAACGCACAAATCAATGCTGCGACCGACTTCGCTGCCACCGTTTCCCCCACGCTCACGGCATGAATCCAGATGCACCCGTTTTCAAATGTTTTGAGCGCCTCCCCCGTTGGCAACGTTTTCCCCAACATAGCCGGCCCGCTCTCGCGATACTTGCCCTTGACCAAGCGCTTGTACGCAAAAAAAGGATAAACCAACGGGGTAGCAATGCTGTAAAGAACGTCAAAACGGGTAAACATAGGGTTCCAACTTTACGATTTATTTTTACGCGCTATTTGATCAGGTGCGGACGCACCCATTCCAAATAGACGAAGAAGACCGGCGCACACAATAGCATGCTATCGATGATATCCAGCATCCCACCGTGCCCCGTGTAGGTTTTTCCCGAATCTTTCACGCCCGCATCGCGTTTGAATGCGGACTCGGCCAAATCGCCAATCACGCCCACCACCGAGAGTAGGAGCGGAAGAAAAATCGCCTCGGCCACCGTGAACAACGGCTTCATGCCCGGCCAGAATTCCCGCAACAAAATCCCCGCCAAAATGGAAAAGACAAATCCACCCACCAGCCCTTCCCAACTTTTATTCGGGCTGAGCACGGGTGTCATCTTGTGTTTGCCCAACGGTTTGCCAATCAGGTAGCCGCCAATGTCCGTCATCCAGGACGTGACCACGAGAAAAATCAGGAGGTTGCCACCCGCATGTACCGTTTCGCCAATGCCCGGAAACCATTTATCGGGAAACCGAAACATGCAGAGCAAAACACCCATCGGCAATCCTACGTACACGCTGCCAAAAAGCGAAGCACCCGTATTCCCAATGGAAAAATTGGTACTCTTAAAAAAAACCTGAGTCAGCAACAATACCCAGAAGCAACACATGAAAATCAAAGCAAAATGGCGAAACGAGAAAAAGTACGCATCAATTAAAAACGCCACTGCAACCAGCTGTCCCGGCCACGGTGAGGGGCGCAGGTGCTTTTTTCGGGCCATGCTGTAAAATTCATGCGTTCCCAGCAAGGTGGCCGCAGTGACAATCCCAAACAGGATATGCGGTGCCCAAGAGACGTTGGAGAACATGCTGAAAATGAAGATGCCGAAAAAGACAAGAGCGGTAGTGGTACGTGCGAGCATTTTTGAGGGAAGTTACGCCTTTTCTAAAGAGGGATGAGGGCAGAGGGATAAGAGATGAAAGGATGAAACTTGTCGCGTTGTTTCATCCCTCATCCTTCTGCCCTCATCCCTTATTCTGCTTTTACTTTACCAAACCGCCTGTCGCGGTTTTGATAATCCACCAGCGCCTCCAGCAAATGCACCCGGCGGAAATCCGGCCACAGTGTCGACGTGATGTGAATCTCGGTATAAGCCAACTGCCACAGCAAAAAGTTGCTGATACGCAACTCCCCACTGGTGCGAATCAGCAAGTCAGGATCAGGCAATTGCGGCGTGTAGAGATGCTTCGCCAACAATTCCGGCGTGATAGATTCGGGGGTAATCTTGTTATCCACCGCCAGTTGTGCGAGTTCCCGTGCCGCTTGGGTGATTTCCTCGCGCGCGCTGTACGATAGCGCCAGATTCAATACCATCCCTGTATTCTTTGCGGTTAATTCGCGCGTTGCATCCAGCACGTCCAGCGATGCTTTGGGCAAGTCTTCCAAACACCCCGACGCAATTAAACGGATATTGTTCTTTTGCAACGTGGGACGTTCGTCTACCAGAAACTTGCGCAGGAGCAGCATGAGCGCGCCAGTTTCCCGTTTCGGACGCTGCCAATTTTCCTTGGAAAAGGCATACAGCGTTAGCGCTTGAATTCCCAGCGCAGCGCAATTTTCCGTTGCGGCGCGTACGGAATCAATCCCCGCCTCATGCCCCCGGATGCGATCCATCCACCCACGCATTTGCGCCCAACGCCCGTTGCCATCCATAATGATGGCA
>DNPO01000426.1:0-2058 GCA_003501375.1 Candidatus Sumerlaeota bacterium
TGTGGGGCAGCGCCCCACGGTGTGGCAGTTGGGTGTGGATGTGCTTGTGCATTTGGGCATTGAATATGGTTTCGTTTGCGGCGGATACGCCGACTACGACCACGCAGGACTGGAATGCGGTTTATGCGCAAGCGCATAGTTACCGGGACATTTCGCCGACGATCACCGCAACGCTTTTTCGCCAGGTGGTTAACAATGGGGATGCAGAACTGGGTACCCGCGCCTTGCTCCAGTTGGGGAACCTGTACAAGACATCTATGATGGAGCCGCGCATGGCACTTGCGATTTATGAAGAATTTGTCAAGCGCCCCGATGCGAAAAAACACCCCACGTACGAGGATGCGGAACGCACGCGGCAAACATTAAAAACCACGTTGGATAAGGTGGATGCGCTGGAAACCAAACTCAGCAGCGGAACCCTGACGGCGGATGATAAGGGAACCACGGGCGTACTGTTTGCGATTGCCGATCTGTATCGCGGCCCGCTCGACACGCCCAAATATGCTTTCACGGCCTATAAACGCGCATTCGAGAGCACTGGCGGCACGTACGACATGGCCTACTACCTGATGGGGCACATGAAAATGGACGAGGGTGAACTGGCCGAAGCAGTTGCGATTTTTGAAGATTTTATGAAACGCTTCCCCCAATCGCCTTGGTTTGAGTCGGCTTTTGAGTTGTATTACCGCTGTCAATATTACCAAGTTTTCTATAATACCAATCCCTTGGCACAAGCCACGCAAGCTCGGGAACTCACGGCAAAAATCGACAAGGCGTTGCTGGATTATCCCAAGATTGACCCCGAAATTCGGCAGCGGGTGATCAATCTTCAGAACCTGATGAAAAAGATGATTCCCCAGACGCCCACCAAAACACCGTAAAACCCATCGTTTTTATGACTTTGGCATTTTGTTGATATTTTGAATTTTAATCTGTGAAATTTGCGCAATCTATGCATAATACTACCAGCAAAGGATGTACCCGTGGACAACGCCAGTGCTAAAGACTCTCTCCGCAACTATCTTGCCTTTCTGAAGGAAGCAGGCTTCCTCTATCTCACACCATCGGGTAAGAAGAGCGGAGACCTGTCCACTCACCAACGCGCCGAACAACTTGAAGCCTTGCGTGCCTCCGCAGCCGACTGCACACGCTGCAAACTGTGCCAAGGTCGCACTCATGTGGTTTTTGGCGAGGGCAACCCCAATGCCGACTTGGTTTTTGTGGGGGAAGGTCCGGGAGCAGATGAAGATGCACAGGGACGCCCCTTTGTTGGACGATCAGGCCAGTTACTTACCAAGATGATTACGGAAGTAGGGTTGCAACGCGAAGAGGTTTTCATCTGCAACGTGGTCAAGTGTCGTCCTCCGGGCAACCGCGATCCTGAAGTGGATGAGATGGATGCATGCGAGCCATTCTTGAAGGGACAAATCGCGCTCATCCAACCTAAGGTAATTGTAACGTTAGGTCGCTTCGCGACGCATCGCTTGACCGGGTTGGACACGCCCATTACCAAAATGTGTGGGCATCCGTATTTGTATGGTGAAACCACATTGATTCCGTTGCTGCATCCGGCAGCCGTGTTGCGCAACATGAGCCAGTTGCCCGGGACTATTGAAAATCTGAAACGCGCAGTCGAGATTGTGAGAAGTAAATAGTCAAGACGATCGGTACAATGGTGTTCTGTTTTAGTGTCGCTTACTCCAAAAATAAAGGATGATTGCATGAACCTCCGCATCATTTTTTCCACTTTGCTGTACTTGGCGTTTAGCACCCTGGCCCATGCTGGCTCCGATGTTTCCTGGTGGAACGATGCCTGGAAAGACCGATTTGAAGTCGCGTTCAAAGCGGTGGATTATGGAACAGAAGCCGCGTTGGTTACACTCAAGCCCTCGTATGCACATCGAGCGGATCCCTATGACGTGCGCGCCATTAACGATGATGGCACCTCCTGCCCCATCAAAGTCCTTTCCTTCGTTCCCGCGGGTGATGCCACTTTTTTGATCGCACCCGATCCCACTCGCGTTAAAAAAGACTGGCGAATTTTTCTCTATCTGGATA
>DNPO01000426.1:2321-2614 GCA_003501375.1 Candidatus Sumerlaeota bacterium
CCCAGCCGCACCGCCGGATGTCAGCGCTTACACGTGGGTTTGTCCGGACATGATTCTTGGACCTTCCATTAGCCGCACGTACCAGCGCCATGGCGAATGGAACTGGATGCCTGATGAAAAGTTTGGTGCGGTGCATTTGGGAATTGGACAGCGTTCCATGCACTCCATCACGTCTACGGTTACGAACTACCCAGTCCATCCGCAGCGCACGCGTGTGACCCAGATGGTCTGGCTTGATCCATCTGCCCCGCCCAAAGCGATTGGCGTGCAGTTGTATTTTGAAGCGGGTAATA
>DNPO01000278.1:0-128 GCA_003501375.1 Candidatus Sumerlaeota bacterium
AAAGAGAAGAAAGACTGATTCTCCCGCACGCCGCTTGATGAGGGCGCGCCATCTCAACCATAGAGGTTTTATCACATGAGACACCTTTGCCGCCGCGGAAAACTTGGCCGCCCCACCGGTCCCCGAAA
>DNPO01000278.1:355-9689 GCA_003501375.1 Candidatus Sumerlaeota bacterium
GCCGCGGAAACCTGGGCCGCCCCGCCGGTCCCCGAAAAGCCCTTCTGCGCAGTCTTGTAGAGGCACTGTTCACCAATGAGAAAATTACTACGACCGCCACGCGTGCGCAGGAAATGCGTCGCTTTGCGGAGCGTATGATCACCCTTGCCAAAGATGGAGATCAGGCCGCACGTCGTCGCGCCTTCGCCTTCCTTCAGAACAAGGAAATCGTTACCAAACTGTTCGAGGAATATGGCCCCCGCTTCAAAGAGCGTCCCGGTGGCTATACTCGCATCATCAAAGCTGCCAACCGTCGTATGGGCGATGGCGCTGAGATGGCGATTATCGAATTCGTTGATCGCAAGTTCATCACCGTGGAAGAAGCCGAAGCCGCTGCTGAGCCGAAGACCATGGCGCAGCGTGCCCGTGCCGCTCGTAAAGCCGCCGCTGCCAAGTAGTTATTTGGCGTGGTTTCCACAGTCCCCTCATAACAAAAAGCGCAAGGAACGTGTTCCTTGCGCTTTTTATTATTTACGAGAAAATATTTTGTGTTGTTTTTTTTCCGCCGCTAAAGCGACGGGCTAAATTCACGCGTCTCTATGGGACGAAGGCAAAACACCAATACGGGTTTTTGCAATGACCTCTACTGTACTCAGAGTGCAAAGCGTTCGTAATAAATTTGGTTGCTGTGTCCGCCGGCTTTTTTCAGGAAGGCAACGGTGAGTTGCATCATGGGCGGCGGGCCGCAGAGGTAGATGTCGCGTTCGAGAAAATCGGGCACCAGATGTTTGATTCTGTCGATGTCAATGAAACCATGCTCACCCTCGGCAGCGGGGTCATCGCTGAAAACGTAGGTAACATGCAAGTTTGGAAGTTTCTGCGTGAGTTCGACCCACTCCCGGGCAAAAACAACCTGCGCCAAGGTGCGGTTGGCGTGCAACACCTTTACTTCGTGGCCCGCTCGGGCGAGGTCTTCGGCGACGGAACGGATGGGCGTGATGCCGATGCCGCCTGCCAGCAGCAGTGCTTTCTTTCGTGTGGCGCGACGCGGGGTGAAGATGCCGTGCGCTCCATCAACGATCACCGGGGTGCCGGGTTTTAGTTCGGGGATACGTTTGGTGAAATCTCCCAATCCTTTGATGCTTAGGCGCAAGGATTTTCCATCAGGTGGTTGCGAGAGCGAGAAGGGGTGCGCCTGGGTACGGAAACCTGGCGTCCAGAATTGAACGATGAGGAATTGGCCGGATTGCGCATGGAAATTTTGCAGGTTACGCCCGGTGATATAGACCGAGGTAACATCGCTGGCTTCGCGTTCCACGCGCTCGACGACAAAGTGGTGACGCTGGAATAACCACAACGGACGTACGAAGCGGTAGAGCAGCAGATTGCCCAAAACGAAGACATATAACCCAATCCAATAATAGTAAAAGACGGGATTCATAGCGGTGTCGCCCCAGTTGATCTGGTGGCCAAAGGCCAGCGCTAACGCTATGTAAGCGGCGAGGTGCGCGATGTGCCAGGTTTCGTAGCGCAACTTGTGGCGGATGATGAACGAGGTAAACAGCACCACGGTGAAGAAAAGAATGGCGGCGATAAGTGCCTTGGCAACATCTTCATAGTTTTTCAAAAAGTCCATCAATTGTGCGAATACCGTGTCCTGTCCGTAGGCATCATGCGCCATTTCCAAAAGCGTTGGGTGTGCAAGCAGGAATACCGCAACCAGTATTCCGGTGTAATGGTGCGTGCGGCTCAAGCGATCCAGTCCAAAGACCTGTTCGATCCAACTGACGCGCCCAATAAGCAGGAGTTGCACGAGAATGGTGAAAGCAGCCAGTAGACCCGCCAGACGTCCGAGTGCCTGCAATAGCGTGTCGGTGCTCATCGTGAGCATATTTCCCGCAACGGCATGCGTGTGGTTCCATGCCCAGCAGCCGATAACAAAAAGAAGGTTTAGGGCGAGGAAAAGCCAGAGGGCGGTCTTTTTCATGGGGATGCTTTCTTTTTGAAAGAAGAACCGCCAAAACGCCCGCGAAAATCGGGAAGGCGCCTTGGCGGTTTATTGAGGGTGCTTATTATTTAAACGACTCAAATTTTTCGCGTGGGGCGGAACACACCGGGCATTGTTTCACCGTGGTGTCATCCGTGATATAGGAACAGACGGTGCATACGAGGAATTCTTTGCCGCCGGATTTCCAAGCGTCGAGATTGTCCAACCCTTTTTTGTACAACTTAAGAAGTTCCACGCCGGCTTTGCTGTCGCCGCCCAAGAAGATGCCTGCCTTTGTTGCATCGCCTTTCAAGGTTCCGGCTTTTTTGTCGGCATCGGCTTGTTTCATGTACTCGGCGTATTGGGCCGCGACTTCGGTTTCAGCCTTCATCGCAGTTTCCAAGTTTTCCTTGGTGGTTTTGACAACGGGCGGTTTCGCGTCTGGTTGCGTGGTTTGTCCGCCCAGCGCCTTGATTGCTTTTTCATAGGCGGGCAGATGGATGCCCTTGGATTTTGCAGCGGCGCGGAAAAGAGCAGCGGCGGTTTTGTAACCTTCGGTATCGGCTTGCACAGCGTAGGCGGTGAGTTGAATTTGAGTGGCCGTCTGGGCGGTGTACAGCGCTTGCAGGTTGGTCAGAGTATCCGCAGCAAACGCAGCGGTGGAGACAAGGACGAGCAGCAACAGACAGAAAAGACTCCGGTAAGAGGTAACGCTGATACGGTACATGGGTGCATCCTCCTGTTTTAGATGGTTGGTGTTTTGCCTATCGGCTAAGGGTGTAGTGTATGGTTTTGGGGGGAAGAAGTCAAGAGTGGGGTTGAGGAAGGTGTCAGGGGAATAAAAAAAACAGGTTTTGCTCGGTTGAAGGAGCAAAACCTGTTCACAGGACTTAAAAGGTTAAAGCGACTGAAGAGTTATTTGGTCTCTTCGGCGGGCTTGGCAGCGGCTGCAGCCATTTTGGCGTAGCGCTTCTGGAACTTCTCAACGCGACCTGCTGTATCAATGAAGGTGTGCTTGTCAGTGAAGTACGGGTGGCAGTTGGAGCAGGTTTCGAGGACGACGGAAGGATATTCCTTGCCTTCGAACTCTTCCATCTTACCATCGAGTTTGGTGGAGATATTGAGCCAGCGCTGGCTGCAGGAAACGCAGCGGAACTGCACCAGGCCTACGGACGGGTGAATTTCATTTTTCATGAGTGGAAAACTCCGGTGTTCAAAATGTAGAAGGGCGGCTGTTTCCGTTTCCTTCGCGGGGGATCGGAAGATGTCTCCGTATCCCTACTGGGAACGCCCCTAAAGAGGACGCCCACCCACGCGCTGGCAATAGGGCACAACGCAAGGGGTATTAGTATGTGGGGGCGGGGGGGAAATGTCAAGGGTTTTGTCAGAGGAATTCGGCGGGCGAATCGAATTATTTCAAAGTCATTTTCAGCACCGTTGGTGCTAAAAGCACCCTTGATGAACACTCCCAACGAAATCGTGGAAACTTCTTGGGACAACTGATAATTTGACATTCCTTCCCTGTTTCGGCAAACGGGAGGCAAATGGGTTGTGTTGCTGTCGGATGATTCGCACCGTGAGCAAAAGGGTTGCAAAAATGCCCGAAACCCGCGAATGCTTTGTGTTAATTGGTAGAAGGTAGCATGCCCGATTTCTGCTTGCTCAATAAATTTTGTGGATGTACCGTCGCGATTGGGGTAGACTGATGTTAGAATCAATGACTACAGGAAGTTGGATGGTCGCCGCTATTTGTGGGCTGCTGGTGGGGGTTACCAAGACTGGCGTTCCGGGTTTGGGTATCTTGGTGGTTCCGCTCCTTGCGCTGATCGTTCCGCCACGGGAATCCAGTGGTGTCATGCTCCCCATGCTGATCTTGGGCGATCTGATTGCGGTGGCGTACTATCGCCGAAGCGCGGTTTGGGCGCATTTACTGCCGCTTTTTCCCTGTACCGTGGCGGGAGTTGTGGCCGGGTACTTTGCGATGGGGCATTTGTCCAATAACCAGGTGGGGCCATTGATCGGCATTATTATTCTCGCGTTGCTGGGTGTTGGCTGGTGGCGACGCTGGCAGGGTGAGGAAAACGAAACTTTTCAGTATCCGCAAGTCACCGCTCTGCTGTTTGGCTTTTTGGCCGGTTTTACCACGATGGTGGCCAATGCCGCCGGGCCGGTGATGGCTCTCTATCTTTTGGCGATGCGTTTACCCAAGGAAGAGTTTATGGGGACGGGTGCGTGGTTTTTCTTGCTGGTGAATTGGCTCAAGGTGCCGTTCAGCGTACAGTTGCATCTCATCACGCTGGAAAGTTTGAAGTTTAACCTGATGTTGGTTCCGTTAATTGTGCTGGGGGCAGCGGGCGGTGTTTATTTTCAGAAGCGGATTCCGCAGCGGGCTTTCAATGCGACGGTGGAGGTTCTGGCGTTTATTGCCGCCGTGCGCTTGTTGTTTTGACGAGTCCCTGGCAAGGGGTGTACTCATGGAACAAGACCCCCATCTTATCGACCTACCTGACGTTGAACCAGAAATATACAAACTGGCGGTGTCGCCTTCCGACTGCGCTGCTGAAGACGATGCGTCGGAGGCGTGGACGGAAGTGTTCCAAAATGGCAATGGTTATACTTGCGACGGCTCCATTCCGGGGGTATTGGTTTGCATCCACTCGGAACATGCGCACTGGCCGCTGGTGGTGCGTAGTGTCGAGGATTTGAAATGGAATTTATTTGTCCCCATCTCCGATGGAAATGGCGCGAACAATGCGGTGCCAACCACGGTTTTGTACCAGGGGAAGGCGTGGCGGGTGGATGAGATTTTTCACAGCAATCGGTTTGCGTGGATATACCGCTTGCATGCCTGGCCGGAGGCGGAGCCGTGGTTCAAGGTTTTTGAGTTAACCCACGCGGCGATCAAGCAAGTGGGAGTGGCCGAGAAGCAATTGCGGAAAAGGCACCGCCAGGAACAATGCGCATGGTTGTACGAGCCGTTCATCGGATTTCTCCCCTCGCACATCCAAATGGGGTTGGCGCGATGGTTGAATTTTGATCCTGAGCAGGCTAGCCGGAAAAATGCGTTGCTGCATTTTTATGTGTTCTTCGGATTGATGATGGCTGGCGCAACTGATTTGGTCAGTGTCATGCTGGGTGCCATGCCGTTAGTGACGGCGCGGTATGTTTTTGTTTTGTTGGGGTTTGCCTTGGAAGGGTTGTTTCGATGGGCGCACGTTTGTGCCTCCACCGAACCTTGCGGTTTTGTCGTAACGGAGGTTTTCGATTGGATAACGGTACAGGTTTTGTTTATCAGTAAAAATTTTCACCGTTATTCGTAACCCCCGCCTTCCAATTACCTCCCTCTTGACAACCATCCTTTTTTGTGTGACGATGTCGCATTCTTAGGCGGCGAGCTGCCCCTCGTCCAAAAAAGGAATTGTCATGGCGTCTTCTGAAATTGATTCTCCTACAAATCCAACCAACGCAGTTTCTACGTTGTCGCCCGGTGAAACATGGACGTCGGATAGTTCCATCCCTGGTGTTGCTATTCGGATTTATTCTGCCCCGGCTCCTTACCCGCTGGTGGTGCGAAGTTCGGAAGACTTGCATTGGACATTGTTTACGCCGCTCCGCAACGAGCGCAGCGGGATCAATGATATCCCCACCACCGTGCTATATGCCGGTTCTGCTTGGTGCGTCGATGCCGCTTCGCACAACGAAGGGGGGGCATGGATATACTCATTGCGCGTCTGGCCCGAAACGGAAGCGTGGTATAAAACGTTCGAATTAAACGCGCCGGCTTTTCAGCGCAGGCGGGAAGAAGAAAAGCAACAAAAGAAAACGGACAGGCGGTTGCAGATTGCGTGGACATACGAAATTTTGGTGGGGATTTTACCTGCGCGACTCCAGGAGCGGTTGGCAGAGCGGTGGCAGTTTGATCCCGAGCATGCCAGCCGGAAAAATGCGTTGCTGCATCTTTATCTCTTTTTGCCGCTGGGTGCGTTGCTGGAACTTGCTGCTTTTATAAGTGCGGATGCCTTTATTCCGGCTTTTATTGCGTGCTTTCTCGCCTTCGAGGGTTTTATTCGTTGGGGGCATGTGCTGGCTTCAAACAAACCCTGTGGTTTTATTGGGTTTGAGGCGCTGCACTGGTTGTTGACGCGTGTACTGTTATTTGGCAAATACAAAAGGTGATTATTACCTGTTTGAGGAATTCCTGACCACGCTGGTTCAGGATTGTTTCAAATCTGTTTTTATGTAATTTTTTTCAGCGCCGTTGGCGCTGAAAGACTCCTTTGAAACTGTCCTCCCACTGGTTCAAAAACAAGTATTTCTTGCTCTTCAGGCAAGAGACTGGTATATTTTTCTGTGCTTGTGTCGCAGTTTAAAACTAATGCCGGGGGTGTACAACATGGGAATTATCACCAAAAATTCAATCGGGTTGGAAAATGTCAAAGCCGTTTATAGCGGAGCAGAAGGGCAACTGTGGGAACGCATCATGGGGGAGCAAATTCATATCGGCGGGTTGACGTCGTCGATGGACTTGGCTGCAAAGGCCGGGATTGCTGCGGGAACGGTTGGCGTTGATCTCTGTTGTTGCACCGGAGCGGGTATGCGGTTTTTATTGCGCTTCCAGAAAGTGGCGCACATGACGGGGGTGGATGCAACGGCGCGCATGGTGGAAACGGGATGTGAGCGTTGCCAGGCGGAAGGTTTCAGCAAGGATCAGGTAGAGTTTGTGTTGGGGAATGCGTGCGCCACGGGACTGTATCCCGCATCGAAAAATTTTGTCTGGGGCGAGGATGCCTGGTGTTATGTTGAGGACAAAACGCAATTGATTGCGGAAGCGGCGCGGTTGGTGAAGTCGGGCGGGACGATTGCATTCACGGACTGGGTGACCGGTCCTGTGGAAATGTCGGACGCGGAAGCGCAACGGTTTCTTTCCTTTATGAAATTTCCGAACATGGCAAGCATTGCCGACTATACCGCGCTGTTGGAAGCGAACGGGTGCGAGATTGTTCATGCAGAAAACACCGGACGGTTTGCGCCGTGTATTGATTTGTATCTTGACATGCTGAACAAACAACTGACTTACGATGCACTGAAAATCATCGGTTTTGACATGGAGATGATGCAGGGGTTGGGTGGCGAGATGGTGTTCGTGCAGCAGTTAGCGCATGAGAGCAAACTTGTTCAAGGACTGTTTGTCGCACGGAAAAAATAAACACCCCATGTCTCTCGCAGAGGCGCAAAGCACGCAGAGAACGGCAAAGAAAAGAGAACCCAAGATGTTTTTTTTGCAAGATAACGCTTTGGGTTGGAATATTGTTTTGCATGTGGAACGTCGTGGCATTTGCATCCGAAGAAAAACAAGCCGCAACTTCGGATGCAACGACCAGCATGTCGATTGCCACTGAGATATGGGGAAAGGTCAAACCGCAGTATGGGGGCACAGCCTTTCAAAATTATCGGGCTATTTTTACCCGTACTCGTTCTGGCGGAGATGAGTGGTCTTATAACATCCGCGAGCACGGGGAAAATTATATTGCGACCAACGATACGGAACACAGCGAGGCTTTTTCTTGGGACGGAAAATTGTTCATCAACAAAAAGGGCCCCCAATTTTATTTGTTAGAAGATAGGGTAACTGATGTCGATCTTCTCCAGGTTTTGCCCAGGTTTCTTGTGGTACCCACGGGCTTTGTAGATGTATCGCATCCCATGGGGTTTGATGGGAAAACGCTTTCGTTGGGATTTCGGGACGAAATTACAGAAAAAATTACTTTTGACAATCTGACATCGCTGACTTTTTCCCAAGTGGAAATGATCCATCACAACCAAGTTATCCGAACATCGACCTTTAAGAATTGGCGGAATTTTTCTGGGAAAGTGTTGCCAAGCCACATAACCATGTGGACTGGCCCTGCGGGAAGTAAATGGGTAGAGACACTTACATTGATAGATTTCCAAGATAACCCAGACGATTTAGAGGACTATGTACTTCCCATTCCTTATGAAAAGGAGGTTTGTATTCAGGATGATTCCTTTACGCCTCCGCTTGTGACCGGCGTAATGGCCTTGGACAAGAAATTGATGCAGGAGAAAAAATACCGAGAGGCTACGGCCAAACTATTTGCCGAACGTGCTGCAAAAAAGAAGGATGGAAAGTAACGAGTAAGGATAGTCCAGCGGGAGGGGCAAGGTATGAAGAAAATATGGATGGCGCAGGTAGCGGGTGCGGCAATGCTGCTTTGCTTGCCGGCGATTCTGTACATGTCCTATTTCCTCCCCAAGGCGGTCTACCCTAAGCCCATTTCGCCGCAGATTGATTTTGACTGCCAGGTTTTTCAACTGGAAGGCAGTGTGCATGAAAATGGTACGATGGAAAGCGACATCTGGCGCTCTGAAAAAGAATCGGGGCTGTTTGAATCTGTGAAAAGGCAATGTCACTTTTTCACCGATTGTTCCTATGTGATGGGGGAGAATCGGCTGGAACTCGGGCAGAAAAGATACCGCTGGAACGGAAACGAGATTCCGTTGTATGATCATGGTCTCACCTCGCGCACCCTCCTGGCGGATGGGAGAACCCAAGTGGTTTTACTGGTTGGCCCGCATCTCTATTTCGATTTTGGTGTCCCGAAATCATTTCGCGTGAAGTACAACTCTCCGCTTGATGATGGGCTGGCAAATAAAGAACCGATGGGTTTTAATGTGGCATTGTCCGCCACGCGTTTACGGGACGGTCGTATTCTGGTCCCTTTCAAAATTGACTGGGTAAGTTTGGAAAAACGGGGTGAGCGTTCGGTGTTGCAGCGGCACCAATACAAAACTGAACTTTTGTGGCGAACCGACCGGGATGAGGTGGGCTGCGTGATTCCGACGGGAAAAGAGGGGATGCTCGTTTTTTGGTTTCGTTTGGCACCTCTGGTGCCGGGCTACGGCAATATATAAAAACATGACGCCTTCTCTTGTCTACTCCTCTCCCTTTGTTCCTGCCGAATGGATTGAAGCGCATGGTTTAACACCCGTTTGTTTGACACCGTCCATTGAATCCAATGGTGTGGAATCGGATGGCGTGCGCCAAGGAGTGTGCCCGTTTGCGCTGGCGTTTTCGCGTGAAGCCGTCAATCAAACCAGTTCGGTTGGGATTGTGTTTGCCCCGCTGTGTGATCAGATGCGGCGGCTGGCGGACATCACGAGTGGCAACACCGAGTTGCCAGTGTTTGCGTTGCATGTGCCGCGGACGTGGCAAACACCGGAAAGCCTGGAGTTTTATCGCGATGAGTTGAAGCGGTTGGGTAAGTTTTTAGTGGGTGTCGGTGGTCAATCTCCCTCCAACAAAACGCTGGCGAACATCATGCTGCGGTGCGATGCAGAGCGTAAACG
>DNPO01000278.1:10013-12878 GCA_003501375.1 Candidatus Sumerlaeota bacterium
ATTGTGGGCGGGCCAATATCGCATAACAACCTGGGATTATTTGATCAGATTACAGCATTCGGTGGACGCATTGTTTTGGATGCGACGGAATCAGGCGAGCGTGGTTTGCCGCGGCGGTTTAACAACGGGCGGCTTCTGGAAAGTCCGTTTGATGAATTGGCCGAGGCTTATTTTAGCGCAATCCCGGATGCGGCGCGCCGTCCCGACACCGCGCTTTACGAATGGCTGGGGCGCGAGATGTCCGCGCGGCAAGTGCGGGGGCTGATTGTGCATCACTACGTTTGGTGCGACCTGTGGCATGCGGAGGCGGAGCGGTTGCGCGAGTGGAGCGGTGTGCCGGTGTTGGCGCTGACATCCGGCGGCGAGGAAACTCCGGGGCGGACGCGGACAGCGATTGAGGCTTTTCTGGAGGCGTTGCGATGACCCCAAAAGATTGCACCACAGAGGCACAGAGGATACAGAGAACTTCAAGAACAGGAATGGAACATGGATAAACAGGATGCACAGGATTTTTTTATCCTCGCCTGTGTCTCTGTGGTAAAACGGGGTCAGGGTTATTTGTGTTGATGTGAAGGATGGAGACGATGTTAGAAGCCCCCAAACGTATTTCATTAGATGAGTGGGACGCACTGTATGCGGAACTGATTGTCGCTGGGTTAAACGAACCGTCCTATGGTGGGCCGCTACGGCGGCATGTCACGGATGGAGATTATCGATTGCTCAAGTTGCAATTTGATAATTCAGCGGCGGCGTTGCGTTTGTGGAATTTTTTGCTGACGGAAGAAGACCGCTTGCACAAAGCGCGCGCAGCAGGACAAAAAATAATCGGTACGATGAAGGACCTTGGCACCGTCCCCGTGATGGCGTTTGCGTCGCCGCGCCTGACGGCGTTCTATCCCGATGGCGCGTGGTGGTTGCCCTGCGTGATGGAAATGAGCACGTCCGATCTCGCGATTGCTGACCAACTGGGTATCGACGAATCGTTTTGTCCGGTACGCGCGATGTTGGGGGCGTTTGTCAATGGGGAGCACTTTCCAGTGCCGGACTTGTTGGTTTGCAGTGCAGGTGCGGTGTGCGATGATTTCTCAGCGATTGCGCAACGGCTCGAAGGCTTGGGACATTCGATCCTCTGGTGGGAGGTGCCGCACCGTCGCGTCCCCGATGCAGACGAGGAGCGAGTGAAGTTGCCCGGCGGGTTCATTGCGCCGCGCAGTCAGGTACGTTGGGTGAAGTCGGAACTGGAGCGCGTGCTCTATGCGCTTCAGGGAATCGCGGGCGAGCCGATAACCGAAGAATTACTATCACATGGCATCCGCTCTGCCAATCGGGCGCGAACAGCATTGCGCGAGTTGCGGCAGTTGGCGTACTCCGCGCCCGTCTGCCCGTTGCCCGCGCTGGAAATGCTGATCGCGGAAATGTTGATTATTCACTTTTGCTCCGATCGGGAAGAAACCATTCTGGTTCTGGAAGAGTTGCTCGCAGAGGTGCGCGAGCGCGTCAAAAACGGCGTGGGCGTTTTGCCTCTGAATAATGCGCGCATATTCTGGGTGAATCCCGTGGCGGATTTGCGCATAATGAATGCGTTGGAAAATTTTGGCGGGCGCGTTTGCGGGACGGAGTATTTATTTTGCCACGCGCTGGACCCGATCCCCGAGAACCTTGACCCGCTGGAGGCGTTAGCGCAAATGGCGTTGGCTGATCCGATGGTGGGGCCAGCGGCTCAACGCGCCGAACGCATTTGTCGCGATGCGCAGGCTTTTGGCGCGGAGGCCGTGCTGATCTCGCGCATTCCCGGCGCGAGCCACTGCGCCACGGAAGGCGGCGTGATGCGTGACATCATCGAAGTGCGCTTGGGATTGCCCGTGCTCGAATTGGAAACGCCGCCGTTGTGTGATGCGTTGTTGCCGTCGATGCGCACGCGTATGGAAGCCTTGATTGAAACCGTGAAGGAACGAAGAGGCAACGAGAACAAAGTTTGAAACCATTTAAAAGCCCGGCTAAAGCCGGCTGCGATAAAATACAATTCCTTTTCCCTCCGCCTGAAGGCGGGGGCAAACAAGAGCCTGCTGAAGCAGGCTAAAACAGATTGCGTACGGTCAATTTTTATTGGAGACAAACAATGTTAAAAGCGGGCATAGATGCAGGATCACGCACCATCAAAGCAGTGATCTGGGACACGGAAGCGGGCGCACTTCTGGCGCACGGAATTCTGGATCAGGGCATTGAGCAGGAAATATTGGCGACGGAGTTGTTGACACGGTTGTTACGAGAAAAGGGATTTGTACGTACCGACCTGCACCAAGTGGTTGCGACGGGATACGGGCGCAACTTGCTCTCCGTTGCTGATACGACGATCACGGAAATCACCTGCCATGCGCGGGGCGTTTTTCATCTCGCTCCCGATGCGCGTACGGTCATCGACATTGGCGGGCAGGATAGCAAACTGATTCGGTTGAATGCGAAGGGCGGTGTGCGTGACTTCGTGATGAATGACCGCTGCGCGGCGGGGACGGGGCGCTTTCTGGAAGTGGTTGCGACGCGGCTTGGGGTTGAGACTTCCGACCTAGGGGCGTTGGCCGCGCGGAGCACAGCCCCAGCCACGGTCAGCAGCATGTGTGTTGTCTTTGCAGAAACTGAAATAGTTGGCTTGCTCGCGTCGGGTGCTTCGCGTGAGGATATTGTAGCGGGTGTGCAGAAATCGATTGCGCAACGTCTCGCCAGCATGGCCGGACGCATGGTGGAGGAACCGGTTTATTTTACGGGCGGCGTGGCATTGGTGCCTGGTATGGCGGAGGCATTGGAAAACGCGTTGCAAAAGAAAGTACACACCGCGCCTTATCCGCAATTTACCGGGGCGCTGGGTGG
>DNPO01000299.1 GCA_003501375.1 Candidatus Sumerlaeota bacterium
AAACATCATCTCCGGCAAAAAACGCTCGGGCAAAAATGCCACCACGATGGAAGTCGGCGTTACTGCTCTTCCTCACCTGCCCAAGGATGCTACCGACCGTAACCGTACCTCTCCGTTTGCCTTCACCGGCAACAAGTTTGAGTTCCGCGCCGTCGGTTCTGCTCAATCCATCGCCCCGGCCAACATGGCGCTGAATACCATCGTTGCGCAGTCTCTCAACGAAATCGCCACCCGTCTTGAGAAGGATATCAAGGCTGGCAAGGACTTTAACGCTTCCGTCCAGGCCCTGTTGCAAGACCTTTTCACCGAGCACAAAGCCATTATCTTCAATGGCAATGGTTATTCCGAAGAATGGCAGAAAGAGGCTGAAAAACGCGGCCTTCCGAACCTTACCAACTCCGTGGATGCTCTGGAGAAGTTCACCGACTCCAAGATCGTCAAGGTCTTCGAGAAGGTTGGCGTGTTCAATGCTCGCGAAGTGGAAGCGCGTCGTGAAATCCTGTTGGAAAACTACACGACCACCGTTTCCATTGAAGCCCTTCTGGCCGTGGACATGGGCCGCACCATCATTCTGCCCGCCGCGATCAAGTACCAGACGGAATTGGCTCTCTCCCTGAACGCGGTCAAAGCCGCCTTGGGCGAAAAAGCCGATGTTACGGCCCAGAAGGAATTGCTGGACACCGTTACCCGCTTGGTCACTGATCTGAAGAAAAACCTGAGCGCGTTGGATGCCGCTCGCTCCGAAATCGAAGCGACTGATTCCTCCGCTCTTAACAAAGCCAAACTGTATCGCGACAAGGTGCTTCCGCTCATGAAGGCTGCCCGCAAGGCTGCTGACGAGCTTGAAACCATCGTCGATGACGAAATCTGGCCGTTGCCGAAGTACCGCGAAATGTTGTTCATCTACTAATCAGGATGCACGGACATGAAGCGCGTGGGTGCAAGGGGAATTCCCCTTGCACCCTTTTTTATTTTCCCTCTTGCAATCCATTGCGCCGCAACCTACAGTACCCCCATGCTCCTCAAACGCAACAGCCCTCAATACGTCTCGGAATGGCGACTTATCACGCTGGGTATGACCATTCCGCTGCTGCTGGGGCTTGGCCCCGTTATCGGATTTTATCTGGGATTTTGGATCGGCCGTTTTTTCGGTTTTCCCACCCCAGGCGGTTTCATTGGATTATTGATTGGCTTTGCCGCAGGAATTCGTGAAACCGTGGGCATTGTCAAACGCTTGATCGCACTCACCGATAATAAAAAAAAGTAGACAGATATCATGGCCCTTGCACCGATTTCTTCCCTCACCGATGCCCAGCGGCAGCAGATTGCACTGTGGGTACAGTCCATGCCTGTGGATGCCGAACACATGCGGCAGGTCGCGCGTATCGCGCTCGCCCTTTTCGACCAACTGCATGGCTTACATGGTGAACCGCTACGATATCGCGCCGTGCTGGAAGTCGCCGCCCTGACGCATGACGTTGGGTTTTCGATTAACGAAAAAAGCCACCACAAACACTCGCGCGATCTCATTCTCAAACGAAACTTTTCAGGATTTTCGCAATATGAAACTCAAGTGATTGCCTGCCTGGCGCGTTATCACCGCAAGACGGAACCGGATTTAGGGCACGCTTTGTTTTGCGATTTCGATGCAACTTCGCGTCAGACCATTCACCACTTGGGTGCGTTGCTTCGCCTGGCAGATGGGCTTGACCGTGCCCACAACAACACGCTGGAGGGGCTTGCCTGCGACATTACAGACAAGGAAGTTGTTTTAAGGCTATCT
Source organism: Candidatus Sumerlaeota bacterium (assembly GCA_003501375.1). Classification (GTDB taxonomy): domain Bacteria; phylum Sumerlaeota; class Sumerlaeia; order UBA8349; family UBA8349; genus UBA8349. Next base: position 1,784 of record DNPO01000299.1, read on the forward strand.
TCCAAGCGCAATTTAGTGAGCGAAATGGCAGGGGTGGAATTGAAAAAATCGTGGTTCGAGCGGGTGTATCACCGAACGCTCAGAGCAAAAGTCGGTCTATAAAATTTAATCCAACCCCAAATCATCCAAATGTTCGTGCCGCTCCCGCAGCCAGTGGTGTACCTTGCCGCGGCAATGCCCGCACAACGTGAACAGGTAGGATTCGTATACTTCGTCCTCCGCCTCGCCGGCATCCGCGCTTTCCATCTGCGCAAACAGCGCTTCCATTTCCGCCTTTACATCACGTTCCAAATCCTCCTGCGTAAATTCCGGTGGTGCGGGATCAGCGTATAACTCGATCTTCATCCGATACGAGACATCGGGCTGCCCCATTGATTTGCCGCAAAATTCACACAGTTGCTTCAACATGTTTCCACCTCAATCACTTGCCCGTCGTGCAGTAGTTGCGCATCGGGCGGTAAACTGGCATTCGTGGCAAAATATTCCAGCCGATCCGTAATATGCGTAAACCAAGTTTTTCCCGCGCGAATGCTGCGGCTGAACTCCAGCGCCTCGGGCAGGCTGAAGTGCGTTTCGTGCGGGGTGGGACGCAATGCGCCAACAATTAAGTTTTCAATATCATCCACCATTGGCACGCTGGTTTCCGGTACGAAACTGCAATCGGTCATGTAGGCAAACGTTTTGCCAACGCGGTAGCCCACAATGTCCAGCAAGCCGTGCTTGATCGGCACGGGCAAAATTTCCAAATCGCCCAGTTGAAACGCCTTGCCGGGTTCAATCTCAATCAGGTTGAGTTGCGGCAGTCCGCCACCGATTTGCAAAGCCGGACGAAAACAATACGCATACCGTTCCCGTAGCGTTTTGAACACAGCCGCCGTGCCATAAATATCAATCGGCCCCTGTTGGATAAAATTGTAACCACGTAGATCATCGAACCCGCCAATGTGATCGGCATGGTCATGCGTCAGGATTACGGCATCAATGCGTGGCATGCGGTAACGTAGCGCCTGCTGGCGGAAGTCAAGCGAGCAATCGACCATGAACTTCACCGAGGGATGCTCCACATAAATACTGGAACGCAGCCGGTTATTTTCGGGAGCGGTGGACATGCAGGTGGCACAGGTGCAGCCAATAACGGGAATGCCGGTGGAAGTGCCGGAACCTAAAACAGTGATACGCATGAAGTTTCTCTATCGCTACTTTGTC
>DNPO01000393.1 GCA_003501375.1 Candidatus Sumerlaeota bacterium
TGCTGCAATTCTGCTCGTGGTCGGCGTGCAAAATCAGCAACATGCGAACGGCATTGACCACTTCAGGTATCAGAATATATTCTTTATTCGGTAGCGAGAACATCATCTGGAGAAAATTTTCCACATATTTGTACTCGGGCTTGGGATAGATAATCGGCTGTCCCACAGATTTTTTATAGGAGAACGCGGCAATCGTACGCACTTGCGAGATCAGGCGAGCGGCGGCGTTTTCAAAATCAGTCCAGTCCTCCAGCGACGTCATACTGGGGTAGAAGCAGGAAGACGCATTGATCATGGCAGACAAAATCGCCATCGGATGCGCATTGGGGGGAAAGCCTTCGAAGTGGTGTTGGAGCGACTCGTGCAAAAGTTCATGTTCAGTCAGAAGGTCCGACCAGCGACGGAGTTGCGCCTCAGTCGGCAATTCGCCAAACACAACGAGGTACGAGGTTTCAGCAACGGTGGAATTGGCAGCAAGTTCTTCAATGGGATAGCCACGATAACGCAGAATCCCTTTGTCGCCATCGATGTAGGTAATAGCGCTTTGGCAGGAACCGGTGTTGCCATAACTATCATCCAAAGTGATATAACCCGTGGTGGCGCGCAGTTTGGAAATATCGACGGCCTTTTCGCCTTCGGTTCCAATCAGGGTGGGAAATTCGTAATCCTTGCCTTCAAGTCGGATGGTACAATTCTCGCTCATAGCGCACTCCTTTGGGAGAAAAAAATAGGCCGGGTGTGCTGGACGGCTCAGGAAACCCCGTTGCCTTGTCCTGCACCCCTGCATTGAAAGATTCTTATGACGGATTAGAAGCGGACTGTCAAGTAAAAGCGATAGACAAAAAATGACTCAGATGTGTTTTACGAAATATTCAGACTGAAACGGTCCTAAAAAAAATCGCACTTGGCATTATCCGACAATTTTGCTACCTTTACGCTTTGAAGCAGGGGAGCGCGAGAAGCACACGTGCGCCGACCAAAACAACCGAGAAGGAAGGAACCTCGTTTTTATGTCTGAAATCGCCTTGAAATACGGCTGTAACCCCAACCAGAGCAATGCCCGCGTGTTGTTCGATGGAGAAATGCCGTTGAAAGTACTCAACGGCAAGCCGAGCTACATTAACATTTTAGACTGTCTTGCCGCTTGGCAGGTGGCCAGGGAATTGCGTGTTGCTACCGGACTGCCCGGCGCAGCGTCGTTCAAACATGTTAGCCCTGCTGGCGCTGGCGTGGGTAAACCACTTTCCGATGCGTTGCGTGAAGTTTATATGGTTGGCGATACTGAACTCACCCCGTTGGCTACGGCCTATGCGCGCGCGCGCGGTGGTGACCGTCTTTGCTCCTTTGGTGATGCCATTGGCGTGAGCGATGTGGTGGATGTCTGCACGGCCAAACTCATCAAGCCCGAAGTGTCCGATGCGATTATCGCGCCCGGGTATGAACCGGAAGCGCTTGAAATTTTGAAGCAGAAGAAAAAAGGCGGCTATGTTATTTTTGAGATCGACCCGAATTACGAACCGGCCCCGCTGGAATATCGCGATTGTTTTGGGCTGCGTCTGGAGCAGGATCGTAATGACCTGCAAGTGACGCCCGAACTCCTGCAAAACGTGGTGACGCAACGCAACGATCTCAACGATGAAGCACGTATGAATCTGCTCATTGCGACCATTGCGCTGAAATATACGCAGTCCAATTCGGTTGCAATCGCCTATGACGGTCAGATTGTTGGCATTGGCGCAGGACAGCAATCGCGTGTTCACTGTGTGCGCCTGGCGTGCTCCAAGGTGGATAAGTGGATTTTGCAACAACACCCCCGCGTGCGCGAATTGCAGTTTATTGGAAGTCCGGGCCGTCCTGAAAAAATCAATATCATTGATCAGTTTCTGCTGTGGGACGAGTTGTCCGATAGCGAACGCGATGAGTTGAACTCGAAACTGGCCGAGCCGGCCAAGCCGCTTACGCCGCGCCAGCGTCGCGATTGGCTCGACACGTTCAAGGGACTCGCGCTCAGCAGTGACGCGTTCTTTCCGTTCCGCGACAACATTGACCGCGCCAGCCGCAGTGGCATCCAATTCTTGATGCAAGCGGGGGGATCGGTACGCGACGATTTAGTTCTCGAAGCCGCTAACCAGTACGGTATGACGATGATCCTCACCAAAACCCGTTGGTTCTTGCATTAGGCGTTTTGCCCCAGCGGGGGAGGGGTGGATATGGAATTAGCCGTGGGTGAGTAAAACGAACCCACGGCTGATTTTTTTGCGACGCATCGCGCCACATTGCGTCCCGTGCTTTATCTTGGAACAACCCCCAAAACGTGGTGCTCGCCGGGCAATCACGACAAGCCCCTATCCGTTCATTTCTTCCAATGCAATGCGCTCGCCTAGGGAGGGTATCGTCACGGAGAGACCTAACTCGGTTGTAAAGCGTTGCTTCAACGCACTCAGTCCTTCTTCTTCGCCATGTACTAGAAAAACGCGTTTTAGATTGGGACTGGCTTCTTTCACCGTACGAGCATATTCAAACAAATCGTTCTTGTCCGCATGTCCGCTGAACGCGTTGAGCGTTACGATGTTCGCATGCACCTCATGCGGTTCGCCGAGAATGTTCACCTCTTTTTGTCGCTCGACCAGTTTGCGTCCGAGCGTGTTTTCCGCTTGATACCCCACGAAAACGATGGTGTTTTTGGAATCACCCACGCTATTGCGCAGGTGGTGGACGACACGCCCGGCTTCGCACATGCCTGATGCGGAAATAATCAGGCACGGTGTTTTGATCGCGTTCAGTTGCATGCTCTGCTGTACGTCGCGCACGTAACTGAGCCTTTGGAAACCGAAAATATCACCATTAGTGCGGAGCGTGTTTTTCGTTGCGTCATTGTAGCATTCCTCGTGCTGGCGGAAAATGGCCGTCACATCAATGGCGAGTGGGCTGTCTACATAAATTGGAATTTGCGGCAGGTGGCCTTCGTTGTAAAGTTCGTTAAGGAAGTAGACGATTTCTTGCGTGCGTTCCACGGAAAAACTCGGCATTACGATCTTGCCGCCACGTTCGACCGCATCCACAATGGTTTGCCGCAACTCTTCCTTGGCGTCGCCAATCGGGTCGTGCGTGCGTGCGCCGTAGGTGCTTTCCATAATGAGCCAGTCCACATTGTACGGAATCTCGGGACTGCGCAGCAGTGGCAGGCCCGCGCGGCCGATATCGCCACTGAAAGCCAGGCGCTTGCGTTGGTCGCCGCGCTGGATATCCATGATTACTGCCGCCGCACCAAGAATGTGGCCCGCGTCGTAGAACGTAACGTCCAGTCCCGGTAAAACCTCGAACTGTTTATGATATTCCATGCCGCGCAATTGCTTGATTGCCTGTTCCGCATCCTCCATGGAGTAGAGGGGTTCAATCGTGCGAATGCCCGGGTGCCGACGGCGCTGGGTGGGTTTGTTTAACCACTCGGCGTCTTTTTCCTGAATGAATGCGCTGTCGCGCAGCATCACGCGCGCCAGGTCTGTCGTGGCCATCGTCGCCCAAATCGGGCCGGCAAAACCCTGCCGCACCAGGTTGGGCAGGTTACCGCTGTGGTCGATGTGTGCATGCGATAGCAAGACGGCGTCCACACGCGACGGCTCAAAGTGAAAGTAGCGATTACGATCCCACGTGTCTTTACGACGGCCTTGGTAAAGGCCGCAGTCGAGCAGAATGTTGTGCCCGTCGCGGCTGAGCAGGTGGCGCGCGC
>DNPO01000307.1 GCA_003501375.1 Candidatus Sumerlaeota bacterium
GCCGCACTCCAAAGAAGGTGTTCCTTTTGCTTTGAAGGTGTCCAAGCACTGTCACACAAGCGGATTTAAATCCTCTACCTCCGCCTCATTCTCGTCCTGTGTGCCATTGTCAACAATCGGAGCACGGAAATAAAACCAGACGCAAGCAATGCCGCTTAGCAGCGCCGACCAAAAGGTTAAAGTCCGCAAATAGCGCCACGGAAGGTTGGCCCAGCGTAAAACCTCAAACTCCTCGACAAAAATAGTCTCGCACGCATGGGAACCCGTGTCCGTTCGCGTAGTGCTGGTTCCGCGGTGGAATGCCCCTTGCGAATGGGAATACTCTGCCAGCATCCCCTTGATTCGCACCTGGTCGCCCCGTTCTACTTGCCGTATTTTCCGCAGGAGGGCTGAATCATTGCAGAGCAAGTGGTTGTTTGACCATTGGGCCGTATTGAAATCCGCCCAGTTTACATGCTTCGAAAAATATTTCGTTTCGACATACGCTGTCCAACTACCGCTGGAGAAATTCAAGGACTGGTAAATCCCGGAAGAGGTATTTTTCCCCCAGATGAGCGCGAGGTCTTTAGGGTTTAAATGATCTTGCCAGTTGCGGTGGTAAATATCATCGAAGGAAAACGCCGTGCTGCATGACACCACCATCCCCTGAATATCGTAATTGAACACTGGATCAATGGTATAAACAATGTGGCCGGCGCTTGCTGTGAATGTTTCACGTGATGTTTCTGTCTGCTCTGGGTCATTCAACAGGGAAGGCATAATTTGGCTTGGCGATGGCAGTTGGTTGGCGCGCCATCGACAAATAAAGTACAGGGCGATACAGGCGATAAACAATCGACCAAAGAATTTTGCCCGTGACGTTTGGGTGAACATTTTTTCTAACAAATGGCAACTCCATTCCGTGATCAATGTAAAATTCGGTCGTTTTTTTAAAGACGTAAAAACCGGTCGTAATCTTCCTCCGGGTGGATTGGCCAGATGTTCAGAGCGTGCATTGCTGTTGAAGTGGTGGTGATAGTCATATCTCGGTCAATCAATAAACGCGTCGGTGGAGAGTCCGAAATGATCTGACAAGATGCGAATGTGCTTTTTACTCAGTTTGCGCTCCCCGTTTAAAATGGCATGGCCTAACTGGCGTGCACCCAAAAGGCGGCCCAAGTCCGACTCACTCATTCCGTGGTCGGCCACCAAGTCCTGTAGGAGAGCCAGCGGCGTTGCCTTGGCAAAAAATGGCGTGCTGTGTTGTGTATCGTATGCCGATATTAATTCGATAAAGACGTCAAGACGCGCTTGTTTTTCTGGAGAGAGTGATCCTTCTGGGTATAGCGCCAAATCATCCACAACTTTGGCAGCAGCCTCATAGTCCTCAGCGGTGCGGATTGGCCAAACATCAGGGGCTAAAACGCGTGAGGTTGCCCTGCGACGCGTACCTGCACCCTTGGCAGTAACTGTTGAGATTGTTGTCATTGTCATAATACCTGTTTCCATTTCCCCTTGGAATATTCGGCGTGTGTCATAATTCTCAAAATAAATACGATTTGGCGATTGTAATGAAACGCCACCACCGCACGCCAGTTGTTACCACCAACGTTGAGTATTGTTACCTTGCGACCACTCTTGACCATTGCTTCATCGGCGTGAGGATAGATTTCGCGCAACTCTTCCAAATTAGTCCAATTGGCGCTCCGCATTTTTGTTATCATCGACTCTATCGATGGGCGGGACTGCGGGTTTTTATCTGCAAAAATCTTAAGGCGTGTTTCGGTCATGATGCGCAAGATTGTTGGATTCCATTTCCCCTTCAGCCTGTCATCATTATGTTGACAGCCGGGGAAAAAGTCAAGAGGCCTTTAAAAGAAAACGCCCGACCAGCTGGCCGGGTGTTTTCTTTTTACCACGATGGTGCGGTTTGCGTAGTTTGCCGTTTTGGCCCTAAATGCTCGGTACCAGAATTGAACGCCCCTTGAAATCCGCTTGCGGTATATGCCTCGGGGTGGGCATGGTTAATCCTTGGGGGCGGGTGGCTGGGCTTCCGCGCTCTTGTCCGCCAGTTCCGCAAGGTTGCGGTTTATTTGGAGCAATACGAGGATGATTCCGCGCAACATAAAATAGAAAAAGAACGATGCGAGAGCGGCGCAAAATACGAGCAACCTCGTGCTTGTTTGCATTAAAGCCCTACCCTCATGTTCGTTTGAAAAATCTATAAAAAGCATAAACAAAACGATTGCGAAAAAAATCAAAAACGCCACAGGCCCAGCGCAGCCGCTCGCAATCCCATAAAAGTCTCCATTTGCCAATTTATCAGCCGCCACCGAGCGTTGGGTGTTCTCTTCCATTTTTTCTTTTCCTCCTCTAATTCTCTTTGCCGAACTCTCCAACTACGGATTCCACCAGCACCTCTTCCTCTTCCGGTTAGCCGTGTTTTTTCGAATATTTTGCACTATTTCATCCAGACTGACGCGGAAAAATTCCTTTCGAGGATCCATCTGAGGAAAACCGGGACAGGATGCGATTTGATTACTGCCTAATCAGATCGCATCCTGTCTCAATACAGTTCGATCCACCTTTTTTTATTGCTGCACCG
>DNPO01000459.1 GCA_003501375.1 Candidatus Sumerlaeota bacterium
GCGCCGGTGAACGAGCCTTTTTCGTGTCCGAACAACTCGCTTTCCAGCAACGCTTCGGGAATGGCAGCGCAGTTAATTTTTACCAACGGGCCATTGGCGCGCGGCCCTTTGGTGTGAATCGCTTCGGCAACGCGTTCCTTACCGGTACCGCTCTCGCCCGTGATCAGAATCGGAACATCGTTGTCCAGCACGCGCTCCATCAGGCTAAAAACCTGACGCATGGCATCGCTTTCGCCGATGATTTCGTGAAAAATGCGCTGATTTTCAATGCGCGATTCGAGTTCTCGAATCTGATCCATCATCAACTTTTTTTCGAGCGCGCGCTGAATGGTAATGCGCAACTCCGGCACTTCAAACGGCTTGGTGAAATAGTCGTATGCGCCTTCGCGAATGGCTTCCATTGCCTGGTCCGGCGTACCATGCGCGGTGATAATCACCACAATTAGTTCTGGGTTTGTTTTGCGAATATTCCGCAAAACCTCCAACCCGTCCATCCCATCCATGCGAATATCCAGCAAGGCGAGATCAAAGTGTTGTTCCTGAAGCGTCTGCAACGCATCAAAACCATCCGCTACACTGACGAAGCCATGGCCTAGACGGGTGAGTAGGTCTTCGAGAACAAAACGAATCCCGTCATCGTCATCCGCTATGAGAACGTGTGCTGCTTCGTTGGCCATCGGCTAAAGAATTCCTTTTGTTTTAAGGGGCAGGCACGAAGGATTTTCTCCCTCGTGCCTCAATTAATTAGGTTGCAGCACGCGGAATACAAAGCGGAAGCGCACGCCTTCGGGCTCATTAGAGACAAACAGACTTCCCCGATTGTGGGAAATTATCTGGTAAGCAATAGCTAACCCCAATCCCGTACCACCCTGCTTGGTGGAGAAAAACGGTTCAAATATCTGATGTTGGTTTTCGGGCGAAATCGCAGGGCCTGAGTTGAAGATATCCAGCGCCACCGGGCGGAGAGCGAGATTTTCCAGTTCGGCGAGTTGCTCATCTCCGCTATCTTCAAAGGGCAACAAAGTCGTACGTACCAGAATAACGCCATTTTCGGGGGAGTGCTCATAGGCGTTTAAGAGCACGTTGACAATTGCGCGTGCGAGGCGCTCTGGCTGCGCGTAAACATGCGGAAGGCGTTCGCCAAATTCTTCCTGTACCGTTTTCCCGATACGGAGGTTATCGGGAAGTTCCAAGCGCGCCCGCACAATCGCTTGGGTTGCCAATGCGTTGAGATCGATGGATTCCGACTGTCCAATGGGCGCGTGCGAGAAGTCATACAGTTCACGCATGAGGCGATCCAGCCGATTTACTTCATGGACAATACGGTGCAAATACGGAGCACAGTCTTCCCGTCCGGCGATCTGTTCCTCTAAAAGTTGCGTCGTCCCCTTGAGCGCGCCGAGCGGATTGCGCAACTCGTTAGAAAGTCCGTAGGTGAATGCGCCGAGCGCGGCCAGTTGGTCCGTCCCGGTAAAAATATCCTTGAGTCCGCGTCCTATAGCTGCGTCGCGGAAGTTAATCAGCAAGGCGGAAGGTGCACCATTATCATCTCGAATGGTAGAAGCGGCAACAAAGAAAGAGCGGGTGGCCGTGCCACCAGAAACGAGTTCCTGCTCGTCAACGGTGGAGGCGTCCAGGCAGTTCAGGCGTTGCTGACACCAGTCAACGAGTCCACAAGTCAGATCGGGAAATTCCGCACGCACCTCGGCCAGCGTTTTTCCTGTCAACTGATCACGTTGAATCCCCAGCAGTGCCAACCCGCCTATGTTGATGGCGGTGATACGTCCGCGGATGTTGACAATCATGGAGCCGTCATGTACCGCTTCGCTCAAGTACACCTCGCGCTGTTCGATCATGGAGTTGATGAAGTCGACCATTGAGTGAAACGTTTTTCCCAACTGGTTGATTTCAAAACCACCCTCCAGCCCTTCCATATCCGGGCGAATGTCCCCGCGGGCAATGGTAGCGGCCGCATCGGCCAGTTTGTGCAGAGGAGCCAGCAGCGTGCGTACCAGTAGCACGCTGCTAACTAACGCAATGACGACAGAACTCACCAGAATGAACAGAATATCTTGCGCAAATCGCCCTGCTAACACAGAGTTTTTGAGCGTAGTGGTGTCTTCTATGAAGTTTATGCAAACTAGATAGTTTGCGACCCCCGTAGCTAACACGATGAGCACCACCAGGGCGGGTACGGAAATCGCGATGCGAACATCCCATTTTTTCGGGGTGCGCACTCCTCGGCGACGCGGTAACTTTTGAGGCGCTGCTTCAGGGGACATGGTTGGTTACAATTCCTGCACCACGGGTAAAATTAACGGGAAACGCTCGTAATTTTTACGGATATGCCGCTTGAGCACGCGGCGCAGTTCGGCATTCAGCACGTCCTGATCTTCGCGCGTTTCTGACGGGAAGCCTTCGAACGCATCGCGCACCAGATCGCGTAATTCATTGATCAGGTCTTCGCTTTCGTCCACGTAGATGAATCCGCGCGTGACAATTTCCGGGTCGTTCAACAACTCGCCAGTTTTCGCATCTACGTTCAGAATGGCGATCAGCATACCGTCTTCGCTCAGGTGCTGGCGGTCACGCAACACCACCTCGCCAGTTTCGCCGACGGTCTTGCCGTCCACCAAAACATGGCCGGTATGCACCTTGTCTACAATGCGCGCGCGCTTGTTATTCATTTCCAGCACATCGCCATCCTGCAGCATAAAGATCGAATCGGGATCGTACCCCATACCAATGGCCAGTTCGCGGTGCATGTGCAACTGGCGGAGTTCGCCGTGAGCGGGCAGGAGATATTTCGGGCGCACAATGCTGATGAGTGTCTTCATCTCCTCGCGGTAAGCATGGCCGGAGGCATGAACTTTATACGAGGTGGAATCATAAACGCGCACGCCGCGTTTGAACAGATGGTTCATCATGCGCGAGATGGGGCGCAGATGCCCGGGAATGATACGGGCGGACATGATGACCGCATCGCCCGCTTCAATCTTTAACTGTTTGTGCGCGCCCAGCGCGATGCGCGACATGGAGGAGAGGGGTTCTGCCTGCGATCCGGCTGCGAGAATAAAGCGGCGGTGTGGGGGAATGGACTCCACTTCACGCACGGTACGCATGCGGTCGCGGGGCACTCTCAGATAACCCAGTTCCGATGCGATGCCAATGGTACGTTCCATGCTGCGCCCGGCCACAAAAATATAGCGGTCATGCTGTTCGGCCAGGTCCATCATCACCTGCATGCGGTAAACGGAGGTGGAGAACATGGTACAGAAAAGCGCGCGCGGGCTTTCGCTGAAAATAGGTTCCAAGTGACGCTTGACCCAGCGTTCCGTGTGCGTAGAACCGGGCACGTCGGAGTTCGTGCTGTCAGCCACCAGCGCCAGTACGCCTTCTTCGCCCTGCTGTGCCAGCGTGGTAAAATCGAAGTGGTCTCCGGACAGGGGCGCATGGTCGATTTTGTAATCACCCGTGTGGATGATAACACCTGCGGGGGTACGGATGGAAATGGCCGCTGCGCCGGGAATGGAGTGCGTAACGTGGATGGCGCGAATCTCAAAGTTTTTGCCAACGGAGTACGATTTGCGGTATTCCATCTCGACAAGATCGGTTTGATCCGCTAGATCGTACTCTTCCAATTTTGCCTTCAAAAATGCGAGCGTGAACGCCGAACCGTATATCGGAACCGGCAAACTGGGCAGAATGTAGGGTAGAGCGCCGATATGGTCTTCGTGCGCATGGGTGAGCACGATGGCCTTCAGTTTTTCCGGTTCGTCCAGCAGGCTACTCACGTCGGGGATAACGAGATCAACGCCCAGCATATCCGCATCGGGAAACATGGCGCCGCAGTCAACGACGATGCGTTCGCCGCCGCATTCGTAGCACATCATGTTCATACCAAATTCTTCCAACCCGCCGAGCGGGATGATGCGGACGGACTCTTTACCAGTGCCTTTGGCAAAAATAGAATGGATTTGGGGAGCGAGGGTATTTTCGGGGAGGTCGGGTGCCAAGGTCATATTTTGATTCCTTCTTTCAGTCGAAAGATGCGGGAATTACCCAAATAAGTCAAGAATTTTCGCTTGCGAAGCGCGGAGCAGCATGCCAGAATCCTTACGGTTGTGTCATAAGAATCTCCCGTTTTTCGTCCCTTGAAAGGAATCTCCCATGTCTGAAAATTTAAGCAAAGGCGTCTACGCCCTTTTTGAAACCTCCCTCGGCAATTTTACCGCCCAACTCTTTTTGGATAAAACCCCGCAGACGGCCCAGAACTTTATCGACCTGGCTGAAGGCAAGAAGGAACATGCCGATCCCGAAACGGGCAAAATGGTCGCTACGCGCTTGTTTGACGGACGCAAAATTTTCCGCATTCTTGACGGATTCATGTTCCAGACCGGTTCTGCCAACGACACCAACATGTATCGCGCGGGCTTCTCGGTACCGGACGAAATTTGCCGCGATCTGACTTTTACCAAAGCCGGATTGCTGGCGATGGCCAACGCCGGGCCAAACACCGCCAGTTGCCAGTTCTTCGTGACGCTGGGCGAGGCGGCCTTTCTGAACGGTGGCTACACCATTTTCGGCGAAGTCGTGCAAGGGCTGGACGTGGTGCAAAAAATCGGCAAGGTGCCAACGAAGGTAAGCCCGCAGAATCCCCGCGATGGAGCGAGCCTGCCGGTTGAAATGCCCGTGATTACCAAGGTAGCCATCCAGACGGTTGAGTAGAAGCGGCAAAACGAAAAGGACACACGACATGCGCACCGTAAAAATGTGGTTGGCCGGTTTGGCAGTGGTTGCCTCGTTGGCCCTGTCTGGTTGTTCCTCCTCCAAGGATGAGGCCAAAATGCCACCCCGCGCTCCAGCAGAAGCGATTGCAGCAGGGCACGTGGTGATTGTGGATATCCAGGCGGATGGACATTGGTGGGAGTCGGGATTTTTGGCAACACCCGGCGACATGATCGCGATGGAAATGGTGAGCGATGGTGCGTTTCTTGGCCCGAACACCTTGCAGGCGCGCTTTGGCAAAAACTCCGAGCCGCTTTTCGTAACCCCCGGCAAGCCCTTGCGGATTGATAAACAAGAGCACATTTACTTGCGTGTCAACCCCGAGGCTGTCAAAAAAATCAACACCCAACTCATCCGGGTGCGAATCGTCAATTCAAAAACAAAATAAAAAAGGAGCCGCTAACAACCGCTAAAAGACGCTAATAAACCCAAAATAGAAACGCATTGCAGGACAGGATTTACAAGATGTACAAGATTTTTAAAGCCAACTAATTTTAAGCAAAACGGGGTGGGGTATCTTGTGAATCTTGTAAATCCTGTCTAAAATGCAGTTGTCTTTGGAAGTGATCGGTACTTGTTTTTTGGGTTATTAGCGTTCTATCAGCGCCCATTAGCGGTTTGAAGGATATCCCATGCGTAAAACTGCTTTGGTTACCGGAATCAACGGACAAGATGGCGCATACCTAGCCAAACTGTTGCTTGAAAAAGACTATCGCGTCTTCGGTCTGGTGCGACGCAGCACACGTCCTTCTTTTCATAATTTGGAATATCTCGGCGTAGCCAGCGCGGTCGATTATATCGAAGGGGATTTAACCGACGAGGTTTCCATCTTTCAGGCGATTCGCCTGGCGCGTCCCGACGAAATCTATAACCTTGCCGCGCAATCCTTCGTTGGTAGTTCATGGGATCAGCCCATACTGACAGCAGAAATCAACGCAATGGGCGTGGTCAAACTGCTCAACGCGATCAAGGAACTCACGCCGCACGCGCGCTTTTACCAAGCCTCCACATCCGAAATGTTCGGCAACAGCAACCGCGCGGGGTTGCAAACGGAGAACACGCCGTTCCATCCGCGCAGTCCGTATGCCATTGCCAAACTGTTTGCCTATTGGATCGTGAATAACTACAAGGAAAGTTATGGCATGTTCTGCGCCAACGGCATTTTGTTCAACCACGAATCGCCGATCCGCGGCAAGGAGTTCGTCACGCGCAAAATCACCGACGGCGTTGCTCGCATCAAACTCGGGTTGCAAGACACCATCCGCCTGGGTAATCTGGAAAGCAAGCGCGACTGGGGTTTTGCCGGGGACTATGTTGAAGCCATGTGGATGATGATGCAGCACGCCACGCCAGATAACTACATTGTTTCCACAGGTGAAACGCATACCATCCGCGATTTTCTTGATCTGGCTTTCCGCCGTGCGGAAATCAAAAACTGGAAAGACCACGTTGCGATTGACCCGCGTTTCAAGCGCCCGGCAGAACTGTTCACCTTGCAAGGCAGTTGTTCCAAAGCAGCGCGGAAACTGAAATGGAAACCACGCGTTAAGTTCGAGGAATTGGTGGAAATGATGGTGGACGCGGACATCGAACGCGTGACGCAGGAAATAAAAAATACCGCTAATAAACGCTAACAGGACGCTAATAACAGCGTGCTATTTTGTTGGCATTAACACGCATTGTTGCAAGGGCTGCTTTTTGTTCTAAAATCAGTTGTTGTGTTTTGTCTTATTAGCGGCCATTAGCGAAAATTAGCGTTTAAATTGGGGTAACGTATGAGTACATCGCACCCGTTTGCTCAAGAAGGTTTCGACTTGATGGCTGCTGCATTTGAAGTACATCAAGAGCAAGGTGGCGGGTTAAGCGAGGATATTTATCAGGAGTGCCTTGAACTTGAATTAGAAATGCGTAGCATCCCCTTTAGTTCCCAAAAGGAACTCGCCGTATTTTATAAAGGCCAACGTCTCAAAAAATATTACATCCCCGACCTTCTTGTTTGTGAACATATTGTCGTTGAACTCAAAGCGGTTGCAGCTCTTGCGCCAGAACACGAAGCCCAGTTATTCAATTACATGCGCATTACCCAGAAGCCCGTTGGTTATCTCATCAATTTTGCACCCATACCCAAAGTCGAATGGAAGCGCTTTGTGCTTTCCGAATTCGCTTAAATCAAACCGCTCATACACGCTGGCCGAATGCCCATACCTCCTTCAGCGGAAGAATATGAGGCTTAAAAATAGGTTGTAGTTATTAGCGTGCAGTTAGCGTTTATTAGCGGTTTCACTTGATAGGAGTTTTTCATGTCTGATGTTCGTTCTTTCATCGCCGCCCGCACCGCCGAGTTGGAACCCCTTTACCGTGATTGCGGTCTGGCTTGTTGGGACGCCAACATCACGGGCAAGCCCGAAGACTTTGACCGCATGGCAACGCTGCAAAAACAAACGCTGGATATTTTCAGCAACACCGAAAATTTTGAGAAGGTTAAAGCGTTTCGTGCCGATCCCGCTTTGAAAAGTGATCCGTTGCTGGCTCGACAAATCGAACTCCTCTACAACTGGTATCGTGGCGCACAGGGCGATCAGGAACTGCTCAAAAGAATTGTCGATCTCGAATCCGAGGTGGTTCGTGAGTTCAACGTGTACCGTGCCGATTACGATGGCGAAAAACGCGGCAATAACTATCTGGAAGAAATCCTGAAAACCACGCGCAACTCGGACGAAGCCAAGGCCACTTGGGAAGCGCTCAAACAGGTCGGCCCGATCGCCGCACCACGCATCGTGGAACTGGTCAAACTCCGCAATCAGCACGCGAGAAATCTGGGGTGTTCGAACTTTTATCAGTTGTCGCTGGAGTTGAACGAAATCGACCAAGACTGGCTTTTTGACCTGCTGGGGCAGTTGGAAAAACAGAGCGATCCGCTCTTCCGCGAAATGCGCACTGAACTCGATGCGCGTCTTGCCGATGAGTTTAGTATTGCCGTAGCCGACCTGCGCCCGTGGCATTATCGCAACGCGTTTTTTCAGGAAATGCCGCCGGATGATTCCGTAGACCTCACGCCCACTTTCCGCGATCAAGACCTTGCGGAAATAACCGAGGCGTATTACGACAGCATCGGGCTGGACATTTCCGAAATGGTGGAAGCGAGCGATTTGTACGAGAAAGAAGGCAAGGATCAGCACGCGTTTTGCATCGGGATAGAAATCCCCAGTGACGTGCGCGTTTTGGCCAACGTCAAACCGGGTGAGTACTGGGCAAGTACGATGCTGCACGAATTCGGTCATGCGGTTTACTACGCTTATGTTGATCCCGAACTACCGTTCTTCCTGCGCAATGTGCCGCACACCATGACAACTGAAGCGGTTGCCATGATGAACGAACGCTTCCTGTCGGATGCTGGTTTCCTCGAAAAAATCGCAGGGATGGATGCTGTTCGTGCAAAGGAAGTGGAGACCGCACGTCGCAAATACGAATCCCGTAAATACTTGGTCTTCCTGCGCTGGGTGCTGGTGATGACGCATTTCGAGCGCGCAATGTACGAGAACCCGGATCAGGACTTGAACCAACTGTGGTGGAAAACGGTGGAGCGGTTCCAGTGGCTCAATGGAGCCGAACGCCATGCCTACCCGGACTGGGCATCCAAATTGCACCTGGTAAGCGCGCCGGTCTACTACCACAGTTATTTGCTGGGTGAGATGACCGCGTCGCAACTGCTCGCGGCATTGCGCACAAATGTGGATGTCGAAAAGGAAGGCTGCATTGGCAATACCAAAGTGGGCGCGTTCTTTGTGAACTCACTTTTCCGCCACGGTGCGACAAAGCATTGGAACGATCAAATGACCGAAACCACGGGGGAACCGCTGAACCCGCGGTTCTTCCTGTCCGATTTGGGAGCATAAAAAAACGGCAATAAGCACGAGGCATTAGGCAATAAAATACGACTATTGCCCAATGCCTCGTGCCTATTGCCTGTTTTCTTTTACGCCTGCTTGGCGCTTTTGAAACGGTCAAGGCCAACAGCGGCCACGATGATAAAGCCAACGACGATGTTTTGCACGTAGTTCGGAACGCCCACCATGTTGCAGCCGTTACGCAGCACGGCCATAATCAGCGCGCCAATAATGGACCCGCCCGCGCTACCCGCACCGCCGCTAAGCGATCCACCACCGATAACCACCGCTGCGATAAAGTCGAGTTCCATACCGACCGCGCCAGACGGGTCGCCCTGATTCAGGTTGGAAAACTGCATCACGCTGGCCACGCCCACCAAAAGACCAGCGAGCGAATAGATAACGATGCGCAGCACGGGAACATTAATGCCGCACAGTCGCGCGGTCGATTCGTTGGAACCAACAGCAAATACATAACGTCCAAACACGGTGTACTTGAGAATCACGCTGCAAACGATCAGCAATATCAGCATGATCCAGACCGCAGGCGCGATGGAATACCAGACACCCATTTGCGGTTCTGCCACCATCAGACTTTTTAACCAACTGTCCGGCACGTTGACCGGCATCTGACCAGCAAATCCCAGCGCGGCGCCACGGCCGATCTGCATCATGCCCAGAGTAACAATGAACGGTACGATGCGCAGGCCGGTAATGGTAATGCCGTTGATAAATCCGCAAGCGCCACAAGCGGCAATACCGCCCAGCGCGGCAAGCAGCGTAATAAAGACCCCTGCGTGGTCGCCACCGAATTTTTTCAGGATGAGCGCGGTAATCACCGTGCCGAGCGCGACCACCGAACCTGCGCTTAAGTCAATGCCGTCGCCGATAATGACAAAGGTCAATCCCAACGCGCCGATACCAAAAATAACGGTTTGAGCCAGAATGGTTTTGGTGTTGAGAAGCGAGCCGAAAGAAGGCGCATCAAAGTAAGGCGCAATGATAAAAAACAATGCGTAAACAAAAATGAGTCCGAGAAAAGGGCCAAAGGCCGAGAGTATTTTGGTGATTTTCTTCATGGTGCGACTGAATTCCGTTTCTGATAATTTGGGACAACAACAGGGGGTTAGTTCCCAGAAGTGGCGTACAACATGACATCGTGCTCCGTCCAGTCTTTGACTGGTTTTACGGCGCTGATGTGTCCGCGGTGCATTACAGCGATAGTGTCGCACACGCCGAAAAGATC